>NZ_BAOS01000004.1:300000-467696 GCF_002443295.1 Candidatus Scalindua japonica
AGAAAATGGCAATTATTTCAGATGCTGTCATGGCTATGGTTTCACTTGGTTACGCAAAATCTGAAGCAGAAAAGGCAGTGAACAAGGCCTCAGACAACCTGGACGTTACCGTTGGGGTTGAAGCGCTTATAAAAGAAGCTCTAAGTCGTGTGTGATTTATAACTGGTTATAGTCCTAACTAACAAGATATCATGGTGTATTAAATATGTCTGACAATAATGTCCTTTCCGGCGAAAATGTTGCTGATGACGAAAACCTTGATATTGAGCTACGACCAAAAAAGTTCAGTGATTTCATTGGTCAGGAATCAATTAAGAAAAGCCTGCACGTTTATATTCAGGCATCTAAAAAAAGGGGAGATGTTCTCGACCATATTCTATTTTCAGGATCACAAGGTTTGGGAAAGACAACTCTTTCACAAATTATTGCTAGTGAAATAGACGTTGATCTCAAATCGACATCAGGGCCGGTCCTTGATAAACCAGGTGATTTAGCCGGTATTTTAACTAACTTACAACTGGGAGATATCTTATTTATTGATGAAATCCACAGGTTAAACAAAACTACAGAAGAGTATCTTTATTCGGCGATGGAGGATTATTCCATAGATATTTTAATAGATCAGGGCCCGAGCGCGAGATCAGTAAAGATCACCCTTCCGCGTTTTACACTTGTTGGGGCAACTACACGTGAAGGGCTTTTAACACCATCTTTTCGTGCCAGGTTCGGTGTACTGGAAAGACTTGATTTCTATCCATGGGAAGAGCTGAAAGAGATTGCCTTTAAATCAGCGAAAAAGCTGAAAATAGAAATTAATGATAAAGGCGCAGAAATGATTGCAAAAAGCTCCAGAGGAACTCCAAGAATTGTAAACAGGTTTATAAGACGAATCAGAGATGTCGCGCAGGTGGAAGGCAGCAATGTAATTACTGAAAGTATTACAAAACTGGGCTTTGACATGTTGGGTGTAGATAAAGATGGCTTTGGTGACTTAGACAGGAAAATACTGAGCGCTATTATACAGCACGGTGGAGGACCGGTTGGATTAAAAACAATAGCAGTTTCCGTAAATGAACAGGAAGATACAATAGAAGAAGTTTATGAACCTTTTTTAATCCAGAAAGGCTATTTAAGCAAAACACCACGAGGTAGAATAGTAACACAGCGAGCTTATGAGTATATGGGACATAAAACCATAGCCGGAGAACAAAGGACCCTTTTTTAACTAATGACCAATCTTTTGCTACATATTTGCTGTGCAGGTTGTCTCTGCGCGCCTCTCGATGAATTAAGGAGCGAGGGAATCAATGTTCACGGTTATTTTTATAATCCCAATATTCATCCATTATTGGAATTCAGGAAGAGGCTCAAAGCGGTGCACATTTTTCAGGAAAGTGACCCTATAGAGATAGACTATTGTGAAGAGTATGGGCTGAGGGAATATCTTAGTAATGTTGATTATGAAGGTGACAATAGATGTGAAGATTGCTATAGCCTGAGGCTCAGCACAACTGCGCGCCATGCTAAAGAGAAAGGATTTGATGCTTTCTGCTCAACGTTGCTTTTCAGTAAACAGCAGGATCACGAGAAAATACGAGAGATGGGAAAGCAGATAGGAGAGCAAACAGGAATACCTTTTGAATATAGAGATTATCGACATTTATGTGAATGCAGCAAGGATATAGCTAAAAAGAAAATGTTATACAGACAATCATATTGTGGTTGTATTTTCAGTGAATTTGAAAGGTTTAAAGATACAACGCGAAATTTATATGAAGGCTGGAAGCTAAAAGAGAATTTGACAAACAATAGTGCTCCATAAAAAGGAACCATTAAATTGCCAATAATTAATAAAAAATATAAATATGCTGTGTATGGCCTGATTTTTGTTTTTTTCTCAATTGCATTGCTTGTCTCATGCCTCAGCACTAATAATAATGCGGAAGCTGTATATAAATATGACAATTACTTAAAAACCCCACCCGACATTCGCGTACTATTACATAAAAATATAAAAGAGATCGAAATTGAAATTAATCAACCATATAGGGTTTCATATTTTAAGAGTAACGAAATACTGAGCAACAAGGAGAATTTGACCAAGTCAGTCATATATTTAAAATCAGGTAACTTTAGAATAAAATCTCTGACATCCGGCTCTACATTAGATGTACCTGCAACTTTTGCAAAAGCAGACGGAAATGTAACTGTTTTTAGTGATAATGGTTTTGTAAAATTAAATAAATTAAAGTATAGTGGCAAACTTATTTTTGTTCCTGATAATAATAATAGATTCTCTATATTGGAGGAAATCGGTGTAGAAGAATATTTACCCGGAGTAATTGAAGGCGAAATGCCGATTAAGTGGAATGATGATGCGCTACAAGCTCAGGCAATTGCCATACGAACCTATGCGATTTATCAGAGAAAGGTTAAAAGTAACGCCCTTTACCACATCAACTTGCAGGACCTTGCTTATAAAGGCTCCTACATGAACCAGGCAAAGACAAAAGAAATTGTAGAAAAATCAAGAGGCACTGTCATGGTATATGATTGGAAACTTTTTCCGGGATATTTCCACAGTACATGTGGTGGTCATACAGAAGATATCAATCTGGTTTTCAACCTTAAGAGCATTCCCCCTTTAAGTGGTGTGAATTGTGGATATTGTAATAAATCCAAGTATTATCACTGGACAAAGAAACTTGGAAAAAATGAGATTGAAAGCAAGCTGAATAATAAAAATTCTAAAATAAAAAGGATACGTAATATAACCACTGAAAAAGTTGGCCCCGGCGGACACTGTTCTACGATAAAGATAGATTATGCTGGAGGCACAAAAAGAGTTAATGCTAATGATTTCAGGCTTTTAGTGGGCCCGAATAATCTTCGCAGTACTTCTTTTAAAGTCAAAAAGAACGGGAGTTCATTTATTTTTGATGGTAGCGGCTGGGGGCATGGTGTTGGTTTGTGCCAGTATGGAACCCAGGACATGGCAAAGTCAGGAATTAAATGGTTTGATATTCTAAGACATTATTATCCGGAAATAGATCTGGTAAAGATATATTAGTCAGGGAGATTTTATTGCAATTCAGGCTTTTAGCCTCGGACAATAAAACAAAAGCAAGATGTGGAGAAATAACAACCAATCATGGTTTGATCCCTACACCGGCTTTTATGCCGGTAGGAACACAGGCAACAGTTAAAACATTAACACCTTTACAGTTACAGGAAACAGAAGCACATGCTTTGCTGTGTAACGCCTATCATTTATACCTGAGACCGGGGCATGAAGTTGTAAAAAAACTTGGCGGTTTGCACAAATTTATGAAATGGGATAGATCAATAATTACCGATAGCGGTGGTTATCAGGTATTCTCCCTTGAACGATTAACAAAAGTGACGGATGATGGCGTCGAATTCCAATCTCCGATAGATGGGTCCAGAAGATTTCTGAATCCTGAAATAGTAATGGATATACAACATGCATTAGGAGCTGATATTATAATGGCTTTTGATGAGTGTCTGCCTTACCCTTGTGAAAAGGACAGGGTCAGACAATCCATGTATAGAACGGTAAAATGGGCAAATCGATGTCTTAAAGCCCATAACAGTGATGACCAGGAACTGTTTGCTATTGTACAAGGCAGTGTTTTTAAGGACATTCGCGAAGAATGCACGGACCGATTAGTTGAAATGGAGTTCAATGGTTATGCTATAGGTGGTTTAAGTGTTGGCGAAGGAAATCTACTGATGAATGAAGTACTGGAATATACTACGCCACGCTTACCGGAAAACAAACCTAGATATCTGATGGGAGTTGGCTTTCCGTTAGATATTCTGGATGGTATCGAACATGGAATTGATTTGTTCGATTGTGTAATACCGACGAGAAACGGCAGAAATGGCTGTGCTTTTACTTCAAATGGCAAATTGAAAATTCGTAACAGTTGTTATAAGACTGACGAGCGACCAATTGATAAAAATTGTCATTGTTATGCTTGCAAAAATTTTTCTAGAGCTTATATTAGACACTTACTTACTTCAAATGAGATTCTTGGATTGAGTCTTATGTCTTTACATAATATATGTTTTTTTGAAAACATGATGAAAAAAGCCAGACAATCAATAATTGAAGGTAATTTTCTTAACTTTAAATCCAAATTTCTTTCTCTTCAATAGAACCTTTTTAGGAGACTTTTATAATGATTTTTTTCATGGCAAATCAAGGTAATCCAATGATGCAATTTCTGCCGCTTATGGTTATAATGTTCGCAGTTATGTATTTTCTGATTATCAGGCCACAGAAGCAAAAAGAGAAAAAAAGGCAGGAAATGATATCAAATGTTAGAAAACAGGATAAAATTGTTACCGTTGGAGGTGTGCATGGAGTTATCGTTTCAGTAAAAGAAAATGAAGTTGTAGTACGGGTTGATGATGCAAAAGACGTGAAATTGAAAATTGATAAAAGCGCTATTACTTCCGTGAGTGTACCTAAAAGTGAGCAACGGGAAGACGAATAAATATAATAAGATTATAGGAGATAATTTAGATGCCAACGAATTTGAGATGGAAGATACCACTGATCGTAGTACTTATTGCTATTGCTATAATGGCATTATATCCGGTTGCGGATAAGCCGATAAAGTCAGAAAATATTACAGAAATTAACGGCAAAATAGTTGACCGTACTATAATAGATGACTCATTCTTTGGCTTCTTATTTAAAAGTCCCATACAGAAAGAAACAATAGTAAAGAAAGAAACAAACGAAAAAGGCGAAACCGTAGTCCACAAGAAAGTAGATTACATAGCTAAAGGACAAATAAAACTTGGCCTTGATTTACGTGGAGGATCTGAACTCCTGTATAAGATCAAAGTTGATGAATCTGAAAAACGTTCCGGTTTGACAGATGAAATAATAGCATTATTAGAAAAAAGAATTGATCCACAGGGAGTATTGGAATACAGGCTGCAACAACAGGGTATGAGAAGAATCCTCATACAAGTTCCTGGCGCTACACAAAGTGATATTGAGAGCCTTAAGAAAAGGATAACTCGACTGGGGAAGCTTGAATTCAGACTGGCAGCTCCACCAAATAGCAGTGAGGTCAGCGATGCTAAAGCAGGAAAGGCAGTCCCCGGTTATTATAAACATTGGATTAGAAAGAAAAAAGGAGAAGAGTCAGATACGGAGGACTGGTTTCTGGTACGGAACAAAATTGAAATCACCGGTGAGCACCTTACCAGGGTTTTTCCCGATCGCAAGGACATCAGCCCAGTCATAGGATTTGAATTTGACCAGGCAGGTAGATCTAAATTTGGACGATTAACGGAACGTAATATAGGAAAACCATTAGCAATTATACTTGACGGAACGCTTTATTCCGCACCTATAATTCGAGACAGAATTCCTGGTAAAGGGATTATAGAGGGCAATTTTACTCAAGAAGAAGTTAATGATATGATTGCTGTCATGCGTGCGGGAAGTCTCCCCGCCGACCTTGAACTGGAAATGGAAACCACTGTTGGTCCAAGTCTTGGAAAAGATTCTATCAGAAGCGGGCTTCTAGCAGGAATAATCGGTGGTATATTTATTATAATTTTCATGTGTGCCTATTACTACGGTGCAGGTGGTGTAGCAAACGCAACCTTCATTCTCAACATATTCTTTGTTGTAGGAACTCTGGCAGTATTGAACGCAACCCTCACGCTCCCGGGTATCGCGGGACTGGTTTTGATGATAGGTATGGCGGTTGACGCAAATGTGTTGATCTTTGAGCGAATCAGAGAAGAAAAGACAAAAGGCAAGACAATAAGGCTTGCTGTGAAAAATGGATATGAAAGAGCGTTTACAACAATCGTTGATTCAAATTTAACGACGTTAATTACTGCTCTTATTCTGTATGCGGTAGGGACAGGACCGGTAAAGGGTTTTGCGATAGTTTTGATTGCAGGTCTTTTGATAAACATGTTTACGGCCGTATTTGTTACCCGAGTGATTTTTGAAATATTTCTGGGTGCCGGCATCATGAACAATTTTTCAATGATGCAGTTTTTCAAAAACCCGAAAACATCTTTTGTATGTTTTCGACGTATTGCCATGATCGCCTCACTTGTTTTAATTGTAATAGGCCTTTCGGTCTTTGTAATAAGAGGTAAAGACAACTATGATATCGATTTTACCGGTGGAACACTTATTCAATTAAAGCTGAATAAACCTACTCCTGTCAGTGATATTCGTAATAAATTAGAAGTTGCGGGATATCCTAATGCTGAAGTACAGAACATATGGGCAAGCAAGGATGCTACTACTGCATCAAACGATTCAACTGAATTTGGAATTAGAATCAAGAGTTTAAACAAAAACAAATCCGTACAAAAGATTAGTGATGACATACAAAACGTTGTTGATAAAAAGATATTTAAAAATATCAATTATATCGAACCATCAAGTTATCATTTAACATTGAGCAACCCGGTTGATGAATTTGTAATCCAGGATTACATTACAAAAGCCGGATACGGAAGCGATGATGTCCTTTCAATATATCCAGTAGAAAAGAGTGGCAAAAAATATTCAATCAGGATTAGTGGATTAACACAAGAAAACACAAGGACTGACATAATAAATAATGTAACAGACACGTTCACAGATCTCGTTGATATGCTCTCAATAAAGCCACTCTATGGTGATATAGAGGATGAACTTCCAAATATTGCTAACGATGTTAGAAGCACGCAGTTCAGGGCCATATCTACCATGGGTCTCGACTTGAAAAAAGCGGTAGATCCAAATGTTCTGCAAATAGCTCTTAAACGTGCAGGACATAAAGATATAGTCGTATCTGCGAGGGAGAGCTCAAGAAGAAGAGATACTTTCAGAAAATTACAAATTGCAGGGCCAAGGGATGTATTGGAGGCAATTAAGCTTACCGCCAGTTCATTAAACGTTCCGCCAATAATGATAGTCGACAATTCATCAATTCAGATTGAATTGAAAGATAGTATAGATGAAGAAACTTTGAGAAAAAGGCTTCAAGGTTCAAGTCAATTAAAAAACAATTTTGGCGAAATAACCGGAATGGATATAACTGCCAATGAATTTATGATCGACGTGAAAGAATTAAATGCAGCTAAAATTCAGGAAAAAATTAGAGAAGACTTATTTGTCACTTTTGAAGACAGGATTTATTCACAAGCCAATGAGTCTGAAGTATCTAAACCTGATCCGTTTAAAAGAGTTGTAAGTATTGGCTCAACAGTTGCCGGAGAAATGAAGAGCAGAGCGGCGCTTGCTCTATTCTTTGCGTGCATTGCAATTATCATTTACATATGGTTCCGATTCGGTGAACTTAAATTTGGGGTATCAGCTGTTATTACTCTTGTACATGATGTTGTAATTACCGTTGGGGCCGTTGCAGTGGCTGATCATTTTGGTAATGTATTTGGTGATGTAAAAATTAATCTACCAATGATAGCTGCATTTCTGACATTAATAGGGTATTCTTTGAATGATACGATTGTGTTGTTTGATCGTATAAGAGAAAACCTGTCTGGTAAGAACAAGACAATTACATCAGATTTAGTCAACAGTAGTATTAACCAGAACCTTAACAGGACGATTCTAACATCGCTTACAACGTTTGGTGTTGTATCCGCTCTGTTCTTTGTAGGAGGCGCTGCAATACACGGATTTGCATTTGTTATGATGGTTGGAGTTGTAGTTGGTACTTACTCTTCCATCTTTATTGCCAGCCCTATCCTGCTTGACTGGAATATTGTTAAAAAGGTCTTCAGAATTATTGCAATCATTATCTTTTTCCCATTTTGGATTGGATACAAACTCTTACATAAGACACCGGAGGCGTCGGTCGCGGTAACTGCACATTCTACACAAAGAGGTCAAGCTACACCTAAGGTGCCAGCACCAAAAGGGCCAAAAAAGGCAAAAGGACCAAAAGGCAAAAGAAATAAGCCTTCAAAAGCACAATAACCTTTTTTAGACGATAGGAGATCTATGAGAAGAGATACGCAAATCGGAATCTTACTCGGTATTGTAATACTCGTAATTATAGGTGTTTTTCTAAGTACCAGAACTACTGACAAAGAGTCTATATTGCCGGATTTAGCTATGTCTGAAAAAGGAAGACAGAAAGATTCAGTTGATGAAATCAATATAAACGAATTTATCATAGAATCAGACAAAACCGAACCGGTGAAAACTCTGTCCGCAGAAAACACAGTGGAAAAATTCCAAACAAATGAAGAACCATTAAAGGTGGTACAAACAGAGAATACTCTTATTGAAACACCTGAAGAGAATTCTTCGATCGAAGGCAAATGGGAAGGAACAGTAGGAGAGGTTGCAGAAGAGATAGTTGAAGAACCTGAATTATCACAGGAGCCAACAGGAGCAGAAGATGAAGAAATAGCAGAAACAATTCCGACTACAGAAAAAGTCGTAATTGTACCTGATAACAAGCCTCAAACTCCAACTTATTCTGTACCTGAAAAAAAGATTTACAAAGTAATGCCAAATGACAATCTCTTCAAAATTGCAAAAAAACAGTACGGAGATGGGAAAAAATGGGCTATAATATTTGATGCAAACAAAGACAGCATGCCAAATTCTGATGCTATTTATGTTGGCCAGAAATTAATTATACCGGATATTTCCTTAAAAAATGAGACAGGCAACAATGTAAAAGCATCTGTTAAGGCAAAGGTAAAAAAAGAGAAATATGTGAGCCAAAAGACTCATACGGTACAATCAGGAGATACCCTTTATCGGATTGCAGAAAAGTACTATGATAATCCGTCCGCATGGCATAAGATATATGAGGCAAATGAAGACACAATTGAAGATAAAGGATTGCTGATAAAAGGACAGGTTCTTATCATTCCAAAGCTATACAGTAATTAAACAAACTGTTGTATTAATTCGACAATAAATACAACATATATATAAACATGAAAGGGAACAGTATGAATTCTATATTTACGGGAACAGGGTTCTTCAAAACGGTTAAGACAGCTGTAATAGCGACCTTATTCATATCGCTTTTTGCTGGAGTAAACACAATCACAGCACAGGTAAATACGAAAGAGCACCCTATGTTTATGCATGACCTCAGACACTCTGGCCGTAGCGAATACCATGATGCACATATAATTAAACTAAAATGGAAAACAATAACTGGTAGTGAAATCTGGTCTTCACCAGCAATCGGACCTGATAACACTGTATACGTCTCAAGTACAGACGGCAATGTTTTCGCATACAATCCGGATGGAACGGAAAAGTGGCATTATAGAACTGGAGATGAACTATACAGCTCTCCTGCAGTCGGTGCTGATGGAACTATATATGTTGGTGGTAAAAACAAGAAACTTTTTGCTCTAACTCCGGATGGCAAAATTAAATGGATGTATTTTATCGGTTCTGACGTATATTCTTCCCCTGCTATCAGCAATGATGGTACTATTTATGTTGGAGCGTGGGATGGTAAACTGTATGCAATTCAATCTAATGGCACATTAAAATGGTCATACAGCACTGCTGCCAATATTCTTTCTTCATCGCCGGCTATCGGTGATAATGGCATAATTTACATTGGTTCACAGGACGGACGAATTTATGCGATAAGTGAAGAAGGAAGGATTAAATGGAGTTTCATGACAAAGGCAAAGATTGATTCTTCTCCTTCAATCAGCAAAGAAGGGGTTCTATATATTGGAGCACACAACGGTATACTTTACGCGTTAGACTCAAACAACAAAGGAAAAATGATCTGGACATACAACATTGGTTCCAGAATAGACGCAACTCCTGCTCTCAGCTCTGACGGTACAATCTATGTAGGAGCAAAAGATGGAAATCTATACGCAATTAACCCTGACGGTACATTGAAGTGGAGTTACAATACAGGTGATACTATAACTTCATCTGCGGCGATAAGCGCTGACGGGATTATCTTCGTGGGATCCTGGAATGGCGTACTACATGCTATCTCTCCTGATGGCAAATTAAAAGAGAAACAGAATGTCTCACGTTTTCCACTACTTTCATCACCTTCTATAGATTCACACGGAACGGTATATATAGGCAGCACGGACTGGAAGGTATACGCATTCGGGAAATGATTGAATAATAGAGTCCGCTTGTTACGGTTCAGGCGGGCTTAACGAATAAGGTTAGATTGTGTGAGGGACGAACCACAATCTGAACCGTTTGTTGGACAAGCCCGTTGTTTGGGTGCTAAACATTGTATAAGAAAATATCTTATGAAGATTGCTTCTCTTTTTTACCGCAGAAGCTATGAAGCCAAAGAAGTGGATTTTTCAATTGCTGTCGTCATGCTTTAGGAGCTACAGAACATGGTTTTTCGGCCATTTTACCTCAAATTTGGGCAAACGGGGGCCATCTCGACCCGATAATGCCGTTTTTGCAAATCTTAGATGCATAGCGGATTCGATTACATAACCAGAACAGCCTCCTCTTTTGTTAACTTGTAGGGGAAAGACCTGGATTTGTGTGATGGAGGTATCATCGTTTTTATGATCTTCATTATTCCTCCACAGCATTTGCACGTAAGCTTTGGACGCTCTCTGAACCAGGCTGACGACTTATTCGGGTTGATACCGGTAAGGTACTGAAGCAATGCAATCAAGCGTTTGCTATTAGGGTGGAGGAAACCAAAGTTCCGTGTTCGCCTGAAACCTTTGGGTAGAACATGCTGGAGAATCAACCTGAGAAACTGCGGGCCGGGAAGTGTTCTTGTGAGCATTTTTTTGCTCTTACTATCCTGGTAACGAAAGGTCACCTGACCATCTTTGCACGTAATAATATCTTTCTCTTGAATGACCCCTTTGTAGAGATAACGACCAAGATAGACCAGTGCCTTTTCACCGTTGCCGACAAATTTGCAATCGACGACCCATGTTTTGGGATAATTAACTGGAAGCGTAAGAGCCGCTTTGTTCACGGCATCGAGCATTTTTGCTCGAAACACTTTAGCCAGCGCTTTGTGATTGAAAAGGTACCGCGTCTTTCCTTCGCTTTTTTTGAAGCTCCAAAGCTTTTTCTTCTGATTGATGGCCCCGGCTGGCATTACCAGATGGATATGCGGGTGGTAATCGAGAGAGCGAGAGTGGGTGTGCAAAACAGTGATGGCTCCAGCGTTTCCTTGTAATACGCTGTCATTTTGGACAAAGGTTTTTACGGTTTCCCAACAACACTGTATCATTATCGAGTAAAGCAAGCGTTGATGCTGCCATGCTAATGATCGAAGCTCTTTGGGTATAGTAAAGGTGAGCATAAAATAGTCAGCAGGCACTTCTTTTTTCAGTTGACGCTCCAACCACTGCTGACACTCATGACTCTGACAATGAGGACAATTGCGGTTACCGCAGGAGTGCGGTACAAAAACCTGTTTTTCACAGTCATTACATTGGACCAGCATGACGCGGCTTTGCGTAGTGCGACAATCCTTCATGGCTGCCAGGGCTTTGAATTGACTTGGCAGGATCGAACCATGATAAAGAGTGATAAAGTCAGCAATGAAGGTCTCAATTATAGAGGAGAGAGATATCATATAACATTCCCCCATTCTATGGAAAAACCATTCATCAAATCATTAATTAATTGCAAGGCATTACGATTTGTATGAGAGGTCAGGTGGGTATATTTGGCAGTGGTTAAAATACTGTGGTGGCCGAGGATTTTTTGTACTTCAAGCAGATCAACACCCGCCTCAATCAGATGGGTTGCGTAGCTGTGTCGCAGACTGTGTGGTGTAATTTTTTTTTAATTCCACACTCCCGGGCTACCTTACGCAGAGTGGCCTGAACGCCATTTCTATTCAGAGGTGTTTTTGCCAGGTGGGCTGATTTCAAGCCACCATGACGGCCTGGAAATAGAAAGACAGGATTGCGATGAACAAGCCAAAAACGGCGTAAGAGATTCAGGGTTACCTTTGGCAGGGGTACGAAACGGTCTTTATTGCCTTTGCTATCGCGGATATGCACCCGCATTCGCTGAGAATCGACATCGCTAACCTCAAGACGTAGTCCTTCACCCAGGCGGAGACCAAGACTGTAAAGAACAAAGTAGAAGGCCCGGTAACTGAGTTTTCTCGTCACCTGGAAAAGTTGGTGGGCTTCATTAATGGTGACAATATCGGGCAAACGTTGCGTTTTGGGTGGTTTAATAAGATTTACTTGCTCCCAACGCTTATGAAGCACATGAGTGTAGAAAAACTTTAGTCCGTAGAGGTCTAATTTGACTGCGCTCCATGAATGGGTATTGAGGAGATTGGAAAAATAGTCAAGTAGTTGCTGTTCAGATAGATCGTGTATCTGATTGTCAAAATAATCACCGATCCGTCGGATGGCACGTGAATAAGCCTCGATTGTTTTTGGCCGGAGTCCTTTCAAGCGTAGGTGCTTTAGATGCGTTTGGTAATTTTTGTTGAAATCGGATTGAGATAATGTTTTCATAGACCTGTAACCTCCTATTTGTTAATAGATTCACCCTCCCGTTGAGGGTGTGAGGTTACATTATGTAATAAATTTCCGATTTTGTTCTCCGCGATAGCGGCTTCGTCCAACCTGTTATTCAAGATATATAATTGCAACTGTCTGCAATTTTCTTCAGTCCCGTGATAGTCTCTTCAATCTCTTCCACAGTATTAAAATAACCCGGGCTTATCCTTACCATCCCTTCCGGAAATGTACCAATTTCACGGTGTGTGTATGGTGCGCAATGCAAACCCGAGCGGACAGCGATATTAAAGGTATTATCTAAAATAGCGCAAACTTCATCCGGTTTTATTCCTTTTATGTTTAAAGACGCAATCCCAACTCTTCGGTCTTCATCTAAACTTCCATATATCTCAAATCTGTCATCTGAAGCCAATACTTTTAATAACTTCATAGCCAGTTTCTGTTCATGCAGCCTTATCTTGTCTATACCTTCCCTAATACAAAACTCTAATCCGGCTTTCATTCCCACTATCCCAACCGAATTAGGAGTTCCACTCTCCAGCTTATAGGGTAAAGTTTCAGGCTGTAAGATTAATCTGCTTCATACCCTGTTCCACCTTCTCTCCAGGGACGTAGCCCTGCTCTCTCTCCAACATATAACCCTCCGCTACCCGGAGGTCCAAAAGGCCCCTTGTGTCCGGTAAAAGCCAGAAGATCTATATTACAGTTCTCAACATCAATACCGCAAACGCCCAGGGTCTGTGCCGCATCAACCATAAATATGATACCTTTTTCACGGGCTACCCTCCCTATTTCGCTGATCGGCTGTATAGTCCCTATAACGTTAGAAGCATGTGTACAGATGATTAATTTTGTTTTCGAACTGATAGTATTTTTGATATCATCGACATTTATAAATCCATCATCAGAATTTTCTACCCTGCTTACGGTAATAATACCTCTCTGTTCCAGTGCATCCAGGGGCCTTGATACAGAATTGTGCTCAAGCTTACTCGTTATCACGTGGTCACCTTTGGACAGTAACCCTTTTATACCCATATTAAGAGCATCTGTCGCACCGGATGTGAAAATCAATCTTTCGGGGTTTTTTATACAGAGAATTTTTGCTACTGTAACCCGTGCTTTCTCTATCTCCTGTTCAGCCTCAACCGACATACGATGACCGGCACGTCCCGGATTCGCTCCTTTCTCTCTCAGAAATCTATCCATTACTTCATAAACACATTCCGGTTTTGGAAATGTAGTAGCAGCGTTATCCAGATATATCATAGAACTAAAAACATTAGAATTTAAGTGACTGATATCTAAAAACAACTCACGGGTCACATACCGATATATTTTGAATATAAATTTTTTGCAGCACTCGTATCTGCAGTTCCCGTAATAATGGCCCTTCCATCAGGAAAAACCGTAAACTTATGATCTTTAACGGTAAACGAAAGCATAAACGCGTTACGACTTACATCAACAATGGTCTCTAGTCTATGTTCTAATTCTGCCAAATCTATATTATCGGCGTTTCGAGCCATTACCTGTACAGCATTTTTGCCACAAAGAAAAGTGGCCATGACTCCCTCTTCTGCTTCCAGGAATTTATAATTGTGTAATTTACATGTTGGGCAATTATCCGTTTCTATTAATTCAGAAATATCCAGTTGTTTAAATTTTGTATTCCACACATCAAATTCCTGAAGCTTTTTGTTTACGAAATCATAATCTTTAGTCAAAATCTTGATCGCCTCTGCCACTTGAATAGCTGCTATAATAGCAGCAATCGGCCCGATAACACCGGCAGTGTCACATGTAGGAAAAGTACCGATTTGAGGTATCATTTCAAAAACACACCTTAAGCATGGAGTAACAGAGGGGATTATATTCATCACTAAGCCCTTACTCTCAATACATGCACCGTATATCCACGGAATATTATACTTTATACAATAATCATTAATCAGAAACCTGGTTTCAAAATTATCTGTTCCGTCAATAATTATATCAGCATCTTCCGCTATTTCTCCTATGTTGGAATAATTGATATCAGTAACAATTCCTTCTATGTTTATTTCTGAATTAATTTTCTGAAGTTTTCTCTGTGCTGCGACTGCTTTAGGAAGATTTTCAGTAATATCATTTTCATCAAAAAGAATCTGTCTTTGTAAATTACTCTCTTCAATGAAATCCCTGTCAATAATCCTGAGATGTCCAATACCAGCCCTCACAAGATAGCTCGACGAAACAGTACCCAACGCACCACAACCAATTACAATTGCAGTGCTGTTCATCAATACTTTTTGTCTCTCTTCTCCTATATGTTGAAAAAGTATCTGACGTGAATATCGTTCAAGTGAATGGTCCATATATTTTACAGATAAAAAGCTAAAAGTGAAGAAAGTTTGAAGTGAGCTAAAGTAACAAAAGTTAATGAAATCTGAAAATACCAATATACCTTCTCGAAAGAATGGAATATCCTATTTAAGGTGATGTAACCTTCATCTATGCAGTCAATTTAAAAAAAAAGCTTGCAGTTATTTATAACGCAAGCTTTTTTTAAACAGCATATTATATTAATAATTATTAAACAGCTTCAACTTCCTTAATTTCAGGTACTTCTTCCTTCACTCTTACCTCAATACCCTGCTTTAGGGTCATCAACGCGCTAGGGCATGTTCCACAAGCACCCTGCAATCTGACCTTTACAATTCCATCTTCAACGGCAACCAGTTCTACATTTCCCCCATCAGCCATTAAAGCTGGTCTGATAGAATCTAAAGCCTTTTCTACTCTCTCCATTAACTCTGACATTATTTTTGACTCCTTCTATTTATATTCTAAAAAAATTTCAAACAAGTGTTTTTCCAGTGTTATTATAGTTCCGAGGATAACTTTATTTTATCTGAAGCAGGAGAAATACCCGGTAAAGTACTTACTCTCCTCCCTCGGCCTTCTTTTTTATAGCTTCATTTAATTCTTCTATGATCTTTTCAGGTTCAATATTATGCATCATTGCCCCAAAAGCTATATCTTCTGTCTTCGAGCCAGGACAAGTAAAACAACCGGAACCAAAATATTTTTGAAAAACCGGCTCCGTTTCAGGATACCTGGAAAACACCTCACCAATGGTTGATTTTTTGGTAATTACAATAGAATTATCACTCATGTTTTATTATCACAGAATTTATATTTAAAATGAAAATTTCTATATAATTAAATTAATCTTCCTTGGGTTTCCTGATGCTGACGAGAATATTTGTTACAAACATGAAGATCCCTATTGCGTTCATTACAGCAAATATCATTTGAGGGATTTTGCTGCATCCGTATCTACTTATTCCCCAAGTGCTCACAAAGCCGACTAAAGCGACATTCGCAACCCAGAAGTGAACAATGGCAAGTTTTGGAAATGCTACAGGATTTCCGTTAAATCTGGGAAGGATATGATATCCCACCCCGTAAATCATCATTGACATCCAGCCCAGCATCATTAAATGAACATGAGCTTGAAACAACTGTTGATTATTATATTTACTAAACATAAAATGGACACCTATTACTGCAGCTATGGCAAAATAGATTACACTCATCCGTATAAAATTCTTCGCTACCGGATCCAATCTATGCCCCCTCCAAATTTAAGTATAAATATAAGTAATAATAGTGAACAATTCTTCAACATTATCTATTCGGTATCACTGAGAATATAAAGTTCACGTAACAAAATTGATATAATCCATCAATTAATCATGAGTTAAAGAACACGATTCATAAACGAGAAGTCATTTTTTGTTCAAAAATAACTCATATAATGGGTAACGTAAAATCTAAAAGTATCTCAATTCCCCGCTTTTGTCAATAAAAAAATGGGTTAACATATGTCCAACTCTTTAACGAAAGTCATTTAATATAAAACACATACCACTACAATTTAATATCATTACAGTTTAACACACATAAGCAGAAT
This sequence comes from Candidatus Scalindua japonica, assembly GCF_002443295.1. NCBI lineage: Bacteria > Pseudomonadati > Planctomycetota > Candidatus Brocadiia > Candidatus Brocadiales > Candidatus Scalinduaceae > Candidatus Scalindua > Candidatus Scalindua japonica. The sequence continues at coordinate 316,466 of NZ_BAOS01000004.1, forward strand.
TTAACGCATAATTAATAAAAATAAATCAAAGAAAAGAAACACTATAGCTCAGTTGGCTAACCGCCCGTACCGAACGGTACTTCTGGTGGGGAGCGCCTCCTCGACAAGCAAGAGGTCACTGGTTCGAGTCCAGTACCAGTATCGCAAATATTTTCATACAAGGACTTACGACAATTGATAGTTAACTTAATCCTGAAATGGCTGACCATTTTTTGACCAAAATTATGTAAAGCAAGGGTCAGACCTTGAAAGCAGAACATGCTTGACAATCCTGAGTATAAATTAATAATGTCCAACTATGGCACGCCCATGGAGAATTACAATATGAAGGTGCAATTTATCACGTTATTTCAAGAGGTGTAGGCAGAGGAAAGATTTTTCTTACTAATGATGATTATTCCAAGTTTCTGGAATACGTGGCAAGCGCAGGAGAAAAGTTTAATTTAGATATATTTGCATTTGTCTTGATGAGTAATCATTATCATATTCTTTTTAGAACAAATGAAGCAAACCTCTCAAGAGCCATGCAGTGGATACAGACTGCTTACAGCGTCCATTACAATCGCAATCATAAACGCAGTGGACATCTTTTTCAGGCAAGATATAAGAGCGTTCTTGTTGAAGATGAATCTTACTGGTATATTTTAAGTTTATCTATACATTTCGATAGCATCTAACACCTTTGGTGTGATATTATAAAAAATTTATATATTAATTTAACGAATTTAGCTATCAGTAATTAACTTATTGATTTCTTAATCACGAAAAAATTGAGATTTTAAGAAAACATTATGATTAAGTATAAAAAATTACCGGAAAATATCAATGAACTTTTACCCAAAGCAAGGGTATACCTGAATGATCATCCAAACGTGAGCTTTGCTTATTTCTTTGGTGGATATTCAAAGGACACAAGTTCTCCCATGAGTGATATAGATATTGCAGTATATCTTTCAGAAGTTCCAGATCTATTACAGGTAAAAACTGATCTACTGGGAGAACTAATAGAGATTCTGGAAACTGATGAAATAGACTTGGTAATATTAAATACTTCATCACTTCCACTTGTTGCAAGGATAATAGAAATGAAGGAGACTATAGTGGATAAAGATCCCCTGTTTAGACAAGATTATGAATCATTAAAATTAAGAGAGTATTTTGATTTTTCAATAAAAGAGATAAAAATACTTAAAGAGAGATATTTACTTGATAGACAAAGCCCTTATACTGAGAAAGTTCAGCGAGCTGGATGAATATTCTAGACAAATTGGAGAATTCGCATCTACTACCTCAGAAGAGTATTCAGGCAATTGGAAGATTCAACGTATAGTAGAAAGAACATTGCAGATGATGATAGAATCTTGTGCCGATATTGCCAACCATATTATCTCATCCAACGAATATCGTGTGCCAAAAAATTATGTGGACATATTCAAAGTCCTGTACGAAAATGACATCATAGACAGCAAAACCTTTGACAACATGGCAAATATGGTCAAGTTTAGAAACATAGTTGTTCATGACGATGATAAGATAGATGCATCTATCGTGATTAACATATTAAGAAAGCAGCTGAATGACTTTATGACTTTCAGGAATGCCATTTTACATGTTTTATAAACAATCTTCAGGATTGTTTTTTCTTTCGATATAAGTGTTCAAATTAACGGTAATCACTCGATTCATCTATCTTACGTCCAATCCCACAAAATCCCAGCATTTGCCTCATAAATGAGGCAACTACATCAAATCTATTGCAATATGAATTGTGATAGATTCAAACGCTCTTGTACAATTTTTTTTTCTTTCTTTTTACGGACATACAAAATAGAAATCAATTTCTGATTTCCAATTTCAACATAATTTTGATAATGATGGATGTGGTCTATTCAAAGATAAAAGGCTGTATTATATCGCCTGCCATAATGGTATTGATGTGTGTAGAAACTCTTATCAGAATTTTGGAATAGCAGAACCGTATAACAGAGAATGATAAATATTGACTTATGTTTTTTGCATTGATACAGTTTATAAATATGATTCGCCTCTCTGTCAATGGCCATTTTGAAGTGACCCCCTGGCGGACAATAAAAATGACCCCCCCCTGTTGATAAAAACTACAATTTACTCTGTTTTTCTTTTAGTCTATAACTATCACCTCCCATCATTTAAAACATGTGAATGATGAATGACCCTGTCATCAATTGGCTTAACATAAAGCACTCATTGTTATTCTTTTTCATTGGTGCATGGGGAATAATAAACCGGAAGACATAAGTTGCCGCTAAAATAAAAAAGTAAAACGGTGTTTTACCTTAAATAAAAAATATTGATTACGTACTGTATTCTCCTTCCTTCAATATCCTTAGTGTATCCTGATGTATAAGCTTCCTATTGATTTTTCTATGTTTAGTCACTTAGTACAAAAACAAGTGCAAAGCTTTCAATTGCATAAAGGTAATACATAGAAGATTTTCCACCTATTCTAACCACTATATGATAAACTATTAGAATTAACAATTTGGGGAAACAAAATTATAATTGCAAAAGAACAAGTACTTAAAGCAATTCAGGAGCTTCCACAAAAGACCTCTATTGAAGATACTATGGAAAAATTGTATGTCATTTATAAGGTAGATCGAGGTATTAAACAAGCTGATTCAGGGCAAAAAATCTCTCAGGAAGAAGCGAAAAAAAGAATGGAAAAATGGTTAAAGTAATATGGACAGATCAAGCGTTATATGATTTGGATTCTATATCCGACTAGACGCAAGGAATAGCAAGCGGTTTTTTATGAATTTCTAAACGTTTTAACCTTTGGACATTGAACCATTGAACGTTTTCAAAAAAATCTGTGTAATCTGCGTAATCTGTGGAGAAAAAAGTAATTCTCTAGCAAAGTTACATATGTTATAATGGTTTTGCGTGAGGCAAAAAAAAAGAAGTCAATTCCATAATTCCTACATTATATAAGTAATTTACGTGTGAGCTTTGCTGGAGACGTCTTGAGCCTCATTTATAATTCAAAATAAGAAAAAAACCTATAAATCCTTTAGTATCAATTATTTGTATGTTTTTTGAGTGCCTCTTGGCAGGTGTTAGGAATTATGCAAATGCCGTTAACTATATTACGCACCTTAAGGCGTTGTGCAGCAGTGTGTTATGTAATTCCTCGTTGGGTTAATCGCAAACGAATGTTAGAATCCTAACACTTGGCTAATTAAATTTCCTTTAATACTACAGACTATAGTAAATTAATTGTAGCATATAAAGCTGGTTGTTTACAACAAAACCTAGAAACAAGTTCTGTATATAAAAGGGCTTACATGTTTATAATCTGTGCAATCGAATTCAACATTACTAATTAACAATGAATTATCAAGTGCATAGCTAGGCCGTGGCATGCTTCTTGCTTATTACAAGTAAAAAGAATTACTGGACATTTTTCATGCTAGAGAAAGTAAAGAAAATATCTTATCATTAAATTAGTAAGTTTAGTAGAAAGGAGGGAACAATTAGGGAGATGAGAAACTGGTTATCTATTTAGTACAAAAGGTATGAAAAAAAATCTTATCTTGCTTTTTTAAAACTGTTCTGTAAGATTATTTTCCTACAAAAAGAGTTTTTTGTACTATCTATTTTGTTGTTATGCTAGTATTGGTTAATTTTGCTTTATTAAAACACAGGAAGGAGGGTATAAGAATTGAAAAAATATTATAGTAGCTTCGTTATCTTAATTTTATTAGTAGGTGTTATTCTTATTGGCAAGGCACAAAATGCCAATGCTTCATTTGTATTAACTTTAGACGATTTAGGTACGATTGGCATAGACGTTATTATAGTGGACGATGTTGATGGAGTTATTGGCACTTTGACAAGTGTTGGTGTATCGAACACAGCTGATGCTAGTTTAGGTGACGGGTTGATTAGTTATACTGGAGCCGCGGGTTCGTTTGCAGTCAATTTCACGGCTGGTGCATCTAAGCCAGTTATTGGGCCTCAGCAAATTGATTTGGTTGATCTCAGTATTACAGGGGCAGCAGGCTCTTTGGTGTTGGGATTGACAGATACTGGATTTATTGGATCTGGAATTCCATCGTCAATAACTGATGCGATAGGTGGAACAACCGTTGGAACCGTCTTAGCTTCAGGACATTACGACCCTGCAAACGTAGAGTTTGGCCTAGGAGCTATTCCTGCGTCACTTGGGCCTTTTGTTGCGCCGACACAGGGGACTGTTGAGCCGTTCTCAGGCTCTGCATCTGCAGCAGTTGCTGCTCACGCTGGATTATTTTCGCTTACTAAGTTTGTTACGATTACACATACCACAGGGGGTGCTACTAGTTTTAACAATTCTCTTAGTGTACCAGAACCCGGACTTGCGCTTCTTTTAGGAATCAGCCTGGTAGGCTTGGTTGGAGTAGGAGCAACGCGAAGGTTCAAGGGAGCGAAAAAGGAGTAGAAGCAAAGATTTGTTTAAATTTGATCAAGTTTGTACAACATACAAAACGTCTGTGTCAATTTGTTTGCCGACACAGACGTTTTTTTATGGCATTCTTTCTTTTGTTGTAACTGCTTAGCTTCGGAGGTACTATACAAGCGCTTTTTTTGAAAACGCACTTTGGTTATGATTTCATGGTTTTGTTTGTCAGTTCTGGCTTTAAGAAGTAGCTATAGACCCTTGATGTCACTTAAAGCGTCAAGCAACCTGTCTATATCCTCTTTCGTATGTGTTGACATGACCGTCATCCTGAGACGGCTTGAATTAGCAGGAACAGTTGGTGGGCGAATAGCTGGGACCAGGATGCCACTCTTAAAAAGTGCGGTAGACATGTCAACCGCCCTTTGCGCATCTCCTGCCAGGATTGGGATAATCGGGCTTTCTGACGATATCATGTTAAGGTCCATCGATCTCAGCTTATCTTTTATATAATGAACGTTATGCCAGAGTGATTCACGGATCGATTGGTCTTTCTGAATTAATCTTAAACCGGCAAGAGACGCGGCACATACTGCAGGAGGAAGCGCTGTAGTATACATAAAAGACCTCGCTTTATTTCTCAGGTAATTAATTAAATCAATTTCACCGGTGACATACCCACCCAGACTTCCAATCGCCTTGCTTAAGGTACCCATAACAATGTCCACCTCTTTATTTAAATCAAAATGTTCAACAACCCCCCTGCCGCTTTCCCCAAAAACACCAGTTGCATGGGCCTCATCTACCATAACCATAGCTTTGTATTTTTCTGCGATATTGATGATATCTGGCAGAGGAGCCAAATCTCCATCCATACTGAAGACTGAATCGGTAACGATAAGCTTACGATTATATTTTGCCGATTTCCTGAATATATTTTCCAGTTTCTCCATATTGCAATGTGCGTAAACTCTAAAATCAGCACCTGATAGCCGACAACCGTCAATTATACTTGCATGATTTAATTTATCACAGATAACCAGGTCTCCACCAGCTACCATTGTAGAAATAGCACCTAAATTAGCCATATATCCTGTAGGAAATACCAGAGCAGCTTCTTTTCCTTTAAATCTTGATATTTCATCTTCGAGTAATTCATGCAGTTTCATATTTCCGGATACCAGTCTCGATGCGCCCGCCCCCCATCCATACTCTTCTACAGCATCTTTAACCGCTTTTATTACCGTCGGATTATTCGCAAGGCCTAAATAATTATTTGAGCAAAAAGATAAAAACATTTTGCCATTTATTTCTATATGCGTACCCTGTGAGTTATCAACAACCTTCAGTTCCCTGTACAAACCTGACTGTTTAATTCTATTTAGTTCGTCTGATATATATTTCATCTTTCAAATGTAATAGTAAAATCGGATTGCTCAAACAGAATGATGTGGTATACTGATACAATTAATCATTAATTGACAATCTTAGATTAAAACGAAACTACAAAAAGAATCTATAGTTTAGAAAAGTAAGGAAAAAGACAGCATCATCCGGTTAGGTTTTTGCGCATTGCAAATTAATGCTTCAAAACTGTCATTCCCTCCCGCCTGTACCTATTCGGGCAGGCATGCTTTAAGCGGGAATCCAGATTGAACGAGTCACATAGATACCCGATAAAGGAATTCGGGTATGACAAAAGCGGTATACGCAATAACCTAACCGGATGCTTCTGGGAAAAACTAAACATTAAAATGACAGACTGCATTGTTATTTATATCACTACAGGGTCGATAACTGAAGCGAAAAAGATAGGGCATACTCTGGTTGAAGAAAAATTAGCAGCATGTTCTAATATCGTTTCGCCAATTCGCTCAATTTATAGCTGGCAAGGAAAGATATGTGAAGATAAAGAAGCATTGATGATTCTGAAATCCAAAAAAAAACTTTTTAAACAGATTGTAAAGAGAGTAGAAAAACTACACAGTTACGATGTCCCGGAAATTATTGCGATGCCCATAGTAGAAGGTTCCGACAAATATCTCTCCTGGCTGAAAGAAGAGACTCAATAGATTATTTGTTCTCATACACCGATTCAGACAAGTTGTCCACTGTTTAAATAACCAATTCCATACCTTCGTATGCGGCAAAAGACCCCTTAAATTCTTTTCTTGCTGCGATTTCAAGCTTGTCAATAAAGCTGTCATCATGGTCCGGATCGTGATGAAATAAAATAAATTTTTTCACTTTAGCAGCTTTTGCAACTTTAACTCCCTGCATCCACGTAGAATGTCCCCATCCGGTCCTTGGAATTCCAGTTTTACCGGAATATTCATCATCAGTATAATTACTATCATAAACAAGAACATCTGCGTTTAAAGATAGTTTCAGTAATGTAGGATCTATACAATTGAAATGCTCTGTATCTGTCGCGTAAACAAAGGACTTCCCCGCGTATTCAATCCTGTACCCTATGCACCCCCCGGGGTGATTTAGATGTGCAAGTCGAATTTTTACATTTTCTATCTTTATACTATCGTTTCTCGTTATTTCATGAAAGCCTATCTTTGCATTCAACTCTGATAACGATAAGGGAAAATATGGAAACATTAATTGAGCAGTGAACAGTTGCTCCAATGTAAAATTCATTTTCCTTTCACCAATCAACGTAATTGAATATTTGCTATTAAAAACGGGAGAAAAAAACGGGAACCCTTGTATATGGTCCCAATGAAAATGTGAAAATAGTATGTTAATATGCTGAGGTTTTTCCGTTAATATTTTATTACCTAATTTCCTGATACCACTACCGGCATCAAGAATGAATATCTCCTTACCACATCTAATTTCGATACAGGATGTATTTCCTCCATATTTAATGGTTTCTTTACCTGGTGTGCAGATACTACCCCTAACACCCCAGAAGCGAATATACATTTTATCTGTTGTTGCCATATGGCATCCCCTCTCACCCAGAGACCTGCTACTATTACTAATTTATCCGAACATCTCTTTTTCTATTATCAAACACAAAATATGACCGATTGTTATATGGCATTCCTGTATGCGGGCCGTATCAATAGAAGGAATTTCCAGACATATATCAACATGATCTTTTATACTGCCGCCACCTTTACCGGTAAAAGCAATAGTCTTTGCTCCTTTTTCGTTTGCCAGTTTTACAGCGTTAATGATACTCACAGAATTACCACTTGTAGTTAAGCCCAACACAATATCATTTTCATTAACAAATGCATCTACCTGTCTTTCATAACACATATCATATCCAAAGTCATTTGTAATTGCTGTCAATACAGATGTATCTGTAGTTAATGCAAGCGCAGGCAACGGCTTTCTATTTTTTTTAAATCGCCCAACCAGCTCTCCTGAAATATGCTGCGCATCCGCGGCACTTCCACCATTACCCACAAGGTACAACGAATGACCGGTTTTAAATGCTTCTACTAATATGTTCGCAATTTGAATAATAAGGTCTACACTACTCGAAAGGAGTTCCTCCCTTAATTTAATACTTTCATTTAAAGATGATTCTATTTCCTTTTTCATATGAAACAGCCCGCTCCGTTCACTATTTTATGATATTTTACATCGTATAATGAAAAATACATTGAAAATTTTATATCAGCTCAAAAAACAGACAATTTAATAAATGAGAGCAATATCTAAAAACCATCTATCGTGGTTTACTATTCCGTTCTAAAATCCTTTGAACAATATCAGTTGTTGATGAATCCTTTACAAAAGGCGCTAAAATCACTTTGCCGCCGTAAGATTCAACAAATTCACGCCCCACAACTCCTTTCTCTTTCCAGTCTTCACCTTTTACAAGAATATCAGGTTTTATCCTTCTTATAAGTTTCTCAGGAGTTAATTCGTCAAAAAGGACTACATAGTTAATATCTTCCAGTGCAGAAATCAATCTTGCTCTTTCATCTTCTGAAACAAAAGGCCTGGTATCTCCCTTCTGTTCTCTTACAGAACTGTCGGTATTCAACCCGATTACCAGTATATCACCCTGTTGTCTTGAATATTTAAGATATTCTATATGACCGATATGGAGTATGTCAAAGCACCCGTTTGTAAATACAATTCTCTCATTATTCCCCCTGTGTTTATTTAGTATCTCTTCCAACTCATCCAAAACTTTAATTTTTGTATAAAGGGGATTTGAGCCTCCCATAAGCTCGCTCAACATCTCACTCTTACTGACAGGCACAGCGCCTATCTTACCAACCTCAATCCCGGCGGCAATATTTGCTATCATTGCCGCGTTTTGAAAACTATTCCCGCTGCCAACTACAAACCCAAAAACACTTAAAACCATATCACCCGCGCCACTGACATCGTAAACGTCCTTCGGAACGGTAGGGATTAAGTCACAAGAGCCATCATTACAGCATAAAAACATTCCATCCTTATCGGCAGTTATAATGACGTACTCCAATGAAGACTCATCTAATAACTTCCGTCCGGCAGACTGCATGCTTTTAACGTCGGTTATCTTGATCCCTGTTGATAGTTTTGTTTCAAACCGGTTAGGTGTAATTGCAGTCGCACCCTTATAAATCGTATAGTCGTTTGAAAGCCTTGGATCTACTATAACCGGCACTTTGTGGTCTTTGCCTGATCGGATTACTGTTTCCAAAACACGCCCGGACAAAACGCCCTTATTCATATCTGATATCAGTATTATATCAACGTGTGGGACCCTGGCGTTAATTTTATTGATAATTTTATCCTGTGCCTCCTCTTCTATATCATCAGCCTTCTCATAATCAATTCGCAAAAGTTGCTGAATCCCTTTTCCCGCTGATTGAAGATGTCCCATCATTCTGACCTTTACAGTTGTCGGCCTGTCTGATACTTGTACAATTCCATCCGTTTCTACTCCAATACCATTTAAATTTTCCAATAGCTGTTTGCCTTCATTATCATTGCCAATCGCACCATAACAATAAATATTCGCCCCAAGGTGAGCAAGGTTATTCGCGACACTTCCTGCACCACCCGGTCTGACTTCTTCAGAAGTCACATTGAGAACCGGAATTGGCGCTTCCTGTGATATACGTTTAACTTCACCCCAAACGTATTTATCGAGCATAAAATCCCCTATTAACAGTATATTCGGACTGCCGATATTTGATAAAATCTGTACCAGGCCTTGTGATCTATGATCAGCGTTATCAGTCAATGGTCAACTCCAATATTATTTATTATTAGAACCGCAGAAAAAATATATTTATATACAACTTGTTTATTAATAAGTACCGACAGAATATCAGGTTAAAACCATAGTGTCAAATACAAATTGATGCTGTAAAAATAGTGTACTGATTGATTTTTTCGTTATATGAACTACTTTTTTTGTGTTGTACTGTTAGTGTGTAATGCATCTTAAAAATAGTAAAAAATAGTCTTTACAAACCCGGCCACCTGAGAAATCTATTAAAAAATATTACAATAACTATTTACCCTGAATTTTAATGTTCTCATATTATATTAATAGTTGAATATATTAACTGATGTTTTCTATTGCAACAACATATACACTCTGATAAAATGAAGAATTCGTTAAATTCACAGCACACAAACACTTATAGTGTCGTTCAATTAGTTTGAACGTTTAATACATTTACAATAAATATAATTAATGGAGATAAGTACTAATGAAAGAAGCAATTCATCCAACAATTGTAGAAACAACAGTCACTTGCGGTTGCGGAGAGACCTTTATAACACGGTCAACAAAAAGTAAGATTCATGTCGAAGTATGTTCAAAGTGTCATCCATTTTACACGGGAAAACAGAAATTTGTAGACAGCGCTGGAAGAGTTGAAAGATTTAAACAAAAATTCAAATGGACAGATAATTCAGCAAAAGGCAATTCAGACAATAATCCTGATGATCAGAATTCAGTTGCTGTAGAAAAAGAACCGGAGTCTAGTAGTGCAGATTAATGACAAACTGCTTAAAAAGCTGAGAGAAATGTTTGAACGACATAATGAGCTGGAAAAGCAGTTATCTGACCCAGAGGTAATTGCGGATAATACCAGATATACATCTTATGTTAAAGAGCACGGCAGGTTATCAAAGTTTGTTGCTAAATATCTCCAACTGGATGAGACACTCAAACAAAAAGAGGAAGCAAACGCAATCATTTCTGAGAATAATGGAGATAAAGACTTATATGAAATGGCCAGGGACGAACTGGGAAGTCTTGAAGAAAAAGAAATAGAACTTTTTGAGGAAGTTAAAGGGTGTTTTTTTACGGAAGGTGATGATGCGGGCAAGAATGCTATAATTGAAATACGTGCCGGTACCGGTGGTGATGAGGCCGCGCTATTCGCGGCTGACCTCTTCAAAATGTACACTAAATATGCTGAAAAACAGAAATGGAAAATGGAAATGCTGGACTCAAGCTACACTGAAATTGGAGGGTTTAAGGAAGTAACCTTTTCTATTGAAGGGGAGTCAGTGTACAGCAAGTTGTGTTTTGAAAGCGGTACTCACAGAGTACAACGTGTTCCTACCACTGAAACAAGTGGAAGGATACATACATCCGCGGCCACTGTTGCCGTCTTACCAGAAGTAGAAGATGTTGATATTAAGATCGACCCAAAAGATATAACAGTTGATACATTTCGTTCCTCCGGTCCGGGAGGACAGAAAGTGAACAAAACCAGTTCTGCCATCAGGATCACACACGCACCTACCGGCCTGGTTGTTAAGTGTATGGATGAAAAATCGCAACATAGAAATCGTGCAAAAGCAATGCGTGTACTTCGAAGCCGTCTCTACACTTTTATGCAGGATCAGACTAAGAATGAACGTGACAAGACAAGACGCTCGCAGATAGGGTCGGGTGACAGAAGCGAAAAGATCCGCACATACAACTTCCCCCAAAACAGGGTAACAGACCACAGAATAAATCTAAATCTCTATAGTCTGGACAAAATAATGCTTGGAGAACTTGATGATTTGATTAAGGCAATGATGGAATACGGAAAACAGGAAAAGATGAAAGAATTAGCAGCTACCCTGTAATTACCCCTCTCTCACCATATAATCCGGGAACCTATTACTAATCCCAATAGATCTTATCCTCTATAATCATTATCATGGCTTACGTACAAGACGCAAAGACAATACACAATACTTTAAAATGGGCAATTGCAACATTAAAAGGTTCAGAAATTGAATCTCCTGAAATAAATGCTGATACGCTTTTAGCCTTTGTCTTATCGTGCGACAGAACCAGACTCTATACAAATCAGGATGGTATTATAGACAACACCGATATCGACAAGTACAAAAAGTTAATTTATAAAAGAGCAGGTCATGTCCCCCTGCAATACATTACACAGAAAGCTGAATTCATGTCGCTTGACTTTATTGTGGACGAACGGGTCTTAATACCACGACCGGAAACGGAAATACTTGTTGAATCAGTCCTTAAAAAAGCACAAAGTAATGATTTTACCGTTAAGAGTTTAATCATAGTAGAAATAGGTACCGGCTCAGGCAACATTGCCATATCTCTGGCAAAATACCTGAAGCATGCAAGTATCTATACAAACGACATTTCACGGGATGCTCTGACAGTAGCAGCGGCAAATGTCCAGAAACATGATGTTGGCAAAAATGTTCATCTCTTACACGGAGATTTTTTTACAGCATTCCATGATTTCGTAGAGAAAGAACATATCGATTTTATTGTTTCCAATCCCCCCTACGTAAGCGAATTAGAATGGAAAAACCTGGAACCGGAGCTGAAAGACAATGAACCCTGGAAAGCACTAGTTGGAGGAAAAGACGGATTGTGCTTCTATAGAAAAATTATTAAGGAAGCTGTTGATTGGTTAAGACCTGGGGCTTATCTGGTTCTTGAAATTGGAGAGACACAGGCGAATACTATTATAAAACTTTTAAAAAATGAAGAACAATATGGAGAAATAGAAATACTCAAAGACCTGCAGGGAAAAGAGCGTGTAATTTCCGCGAAGAAAAGCAATATTACTTAACTTCATCAAATACTTTATTTATGCATTTTAACAACTCTGATGAATTGAAAGGTTTTCTGATAATAAAATTTACTTTCAAGGTTTTATTCACTATAGATTTGAGTCTTTCACCACAACCGGTAATTATTCCTGTTTCTGGCACGCTCTCCAACCGGTAAATGGCATTGATTACATCGCAGCCAAAGACTTCTGGCATAGCCATGTCAGTTATTGGTAAAGCTAATCCTGTAATAAGAGGATAAGGTCATTACTTCAGACCTTTTTCGTCACATAATAAATCCATGCGCTATCACTATCATCACCATTCTTGTCCAGCATATCACCGGAAGTATCATACATCTCAATAACCTCAAAACCCATATTTGAAAGTTGTTTTATCTGATTTGCCTTATCAATATAGTACGTCAACATGGCGTAGTTATGCGCAACATCATTAATAATAGCATATTCATCTTCAAATAGCTGACGCCCTTTATTTCTTAAACGATTACATGAGGACTTGAAATATTTTATAAACTCATCAACTTGTTTACATGGTGTCATAGAAAACTTTATTTTCGGTCGTGAAACTGCATATCGGTAATTCCTGTTATGCGAAGAGAACACAAATAGTCCGTTCTGCTTGAGCACCTTGCGTATCTCCTTTAAACCTTTAAGCCTGCCCTCATGATTAATTGAATCAAGACCATTGAAAGAGAACATTACATAATCAAATTCACCTTCTTTAAATTCACACATCTCCCTTACATCACCGTGGATAAAATGAACATCTTTAAATCTCCTCCTGCACGATTCCACCATCTCTGATGAGTAATCAAGTCCCACATAATCACGGCTCAGATTCTTTAAAATCGCAGTTGTCCTTCCACTGCCGCATCCAATATCAAGTACGTGCTTATCCACAATACATTCCCTGTATTTTACAATAATCATTACTTCAGGATTCTGTAGTTTCATATTCACATAGCTTGAAACTACGCTTTTGCTCTCATATTTTTTTTGATTCATTCTACTATTCGATTACGGTAATACAGGTGTTTGAAATCAAGAACTATACTGTGCCCTTCCGGAGCCAAATGTTCTTCATTTGGATAACACCAATCACCAGCCGCCCCCCTCTGATAACGCTCTCTTACGTGTATCGAAATATCAATAACACCAAAGGAAAAAGCAGAGCTGTCACCATCTGAAGCCGACTCTTGAGAACTATGGTTTTCATACACATTAATATTATACTAAGATTATATAAGAAAAAAGATTAACTTCATTGATTTTTTTACTTTGATAACTATAACATTTTCGGTTAAAAAGTGTATCTATGAAAAGCGATAAAGAGAAAAACATTTTTGCGTGGTATATGTACGACTGGGCTAATTCCGCATTTGCGACAACTGTTATCGCTGCCCTTTTGCCTCTATACTTTGCTACAGTTATTGTCCCCTCAGAAGGATGGACCTTCCGTTCCTTCAGCATTGAAATACATACTAATGCTACCACCCTTTGGGCTTTTCTCTCAGGCACCACTGCACTCATTGTATTCATAACAGCCCCTTTCCTGGGGGCTATTGCGGATATTTCAGAATCTAAGAAGAAGTTTTTAATGACTTTCTGCTTTGGTGGCAGCCTGTTTACTACACTTCTTTTTTTCAGCCGCAAAGGAGATGTGTGGATGACTATGGTTTTTTTCTTCCTGGCTAATACCTGTTTTATCAGCGCAAACATTTTCTATAATGCTTTTCTACCTCACATAGCATCCAGGGAGGAGATTGATCAGGTTTCCGGGAGAGGCTATGCTTATGGATACCTCGGAGGCGGGCTACAGTTCTTAATCTGCATAATTTTAATTCTTGCCCACAATAAAATCGGTATTGAAAAAACAATAGCGGTGAGAACAAGCCTCTTATTTTCAGGAATCTGGTGGGCAGGTTTTTCAATATTTGCACTTACCTGGTTGCGCGAACCTGTGGGTAACAAAATACATTCTCAACAACATGGGGAAGAGAAAAGGTCAATTACCTATTATATAAAACTCGGTATATCTCGAACATGGTATACTATTTCAAGTGCCAGAAGGCATCGTAACCTTACTGTTTTTCTGATAGCTTTCATGTTCTATAATGATGGTATACATACGGTAATCAGGATGGCAACTATTTATGGAAAGGATGAGCTGGCACTTAATAATCAAACCCTTATGGGTACCCTTTTACTGGTACAGTTTATCGGTATTGGAGGTGCGCTTTTATTCAGCAGAATTTCAAAAACTTTTGGTACCAAAAGAATATTAATTCTCGCCATGTTTCTCTGGCTGGGTATCCTGTGCTACGCATATATTATAACCAGCACACTTGACTTCTGGATATTGGGGATTGCAGTAGGCCTGGTATTGGGAGGCTCTCAAGCCCTGAGCAGGTCTTTTTATGGATCAATGATTCCAGCAAAGGAATCGGCTGAGTTTTTCGGTTTCTACTCTGTTTTTGAAAAATTTTCGGCTATATGGGGACCATTTGTCTTCGGTAGTATTCGCCAAATCACTGGTACATCTAGACTTGCCATACTATCACTGGTGGTTTTCTTTATTATTGGAATCGTACTCTTATACTTTGTGAAAGAGAATAGTAAACCACAGAATCATTGACGAATAATTAACATCACCCAGAGCTCCAGGACTACTGTTTTAAAGTAAAGTGCCCTTACCTTATGGAATTAATTTAACTGCTCTGTAAACTATAATTAATCAGCGACATCGATAATTAGAATTCTTCCTGACTTTCTGATTGATTCCAACCATTAACGCGATTTATAATACATAATCAATCAAACTACTGAATTGTATAAATCTATTTCTTTTCTTTATCACAGGAAAAAAACGTGACTGTAACAATTAAAAATATACCAGGTCAGTTACCAGCATTCTGGGACAGAGATGTTATTTTCTTTGCCAATATGCAATCTATTTTTTACGAAAATCGTGGTGGATTGGAAAGGCTCAATCGGCTGGTAACTGGTGTAGAAACATATGGAGGGCGTCTTATTCCGATTATTAATCTCGTATTTAAAGGAAATAATAACCTGCTTGTGTTGGAAAAACCTCCTGACCAATCCCTGATAAGCTATTTTGAAAAAGATCTTGGTTTACATCTTCCAGATATTACCGTATTATCACATTCTATTTACGACAATCTTCTCAACCAGTGTGATACATTGATCAATGATGAAACCAGCTCAACTCTGACAATGATCCATCAACATAATGCTAACTGGGTTGACGGATTTGTAAGCGATAATATATTAATAAATCTTGCAAAAGCGCTGAAAAAACCGACTATATGCAGTATGGAAGGAAGCAAAAGGGGAAATAATAAATTTCTCTTACATAATATTCTTCTAGAAAAGGGATTTCCTGTGTTTGATACAATCCCTGCATCATCACCCGATGAAATACCAACATGCATTGCCATGCTGCGTAATAGAGGATACAAAAAGGCAGCAGTTAAGGCTCAAATTGGAGCATCCGGCATCGGTATAACCAGCCTGTCAACTATTCCTGGTGAAGAAGTGTCTGTCCCGGAACACTTTTTTTTTGAAGGTCCCTGCATGGTACAGGGATGGATTGATGAAACCGTTAAAAATATACGTAAAATGGGTTCCCCCAGTATACAGATGTTTCTAGATGACAGTTCTCTTTCCCTTTATGATATTACTGAACAGATTCTTAATGCGGATAGTATCCATGAAGGTAATCTCTCACCTCCACCTTATTTCAGCAAAAAGGACCAGGTATACGAAGAACTGTTTCGACAGGCAGCGGCGGCTGGCTCCTGGCTTCATGAACAGGGATACAGGGGTACGGCAAGTGTTGACTTTCTTGTTGTCGAACATCGCGGTAATGTGGAAGTCAGAGTATGTGAAATAAATGCTCGAATCACAGGGGCTACGTATCCATCTGTGATAGCAAGACATTTTCTACCACATGATGCCTGGTTAATGAGAAATATACGTTTTGGCATTCCGTTGAGGGATACAAACTTGTTAAAGATACTGGAACAGGCAGGCTATCTTTTTCATCCTGACATGCATGAAGGTGTTCTACCTATTAACTTTAATCTTAACGAAGACGGTTGTGTTCAAAAAGGACAGTTTCTGTGCCTTGGAAAAAATCTCAATAGTTGTCTTCTCATGATAGAAAAGATAGAATCATTGCTCTCTTTTAGCTGGGATTATGATAGAGATTGAGTAATCCCATATTCTGACAATGTGCCTGATGGTTGAAGTGTTTAATGTGTCTAAAGTTAAATAAACACTTTCGAATGTTCTAAGACATTATAATTTTAATTATTCAGTTCAGGTAAAATATGACAAAATTTTCAACAGATTTAGAAAAAAGGCTTGTCGCTCTTACAAGAGACCTGGTCTTGATACCCAGCGATGAGACGAGACCGGATGATATCGAACGCTGCTTTGAGTTTATAATGAATCATTTAGAATCGCTTGATAATATCACTATTAAAAAGTATCGTCATTGTGATACCACCTCTTTAGTAGTTCTTCCAAAAAATGTGAACAGTCCTAAGGTCCTTCTCTGCACACACCTTGATGTTATAACTCATCCTGACCCTCATAGTTATCGCTCACATATATCTGATGGCAGGATAATCGGACCGGGATCAGGAGATATGAAAGGCCCTCTCGCAATCGTCCTTGAGGTCTTCATGAATTTACATATGAAATACGATCACCTTTCACTAGGCCTGGTAATTACATCTGATGAAGAGCGTGGAGGAGAAGCGGGAATGCGTTTTCTTTTTGATGAATTAGGAATCAGATGTGAAGTTGCTCTGGTGCCGGACGGTGGGTCTCTGAATGAAATAACTGTTGAAGAGAAAGGAATTCTTCATTTAAAAATACAGTGCCATGGACATGCTGCACACGCGGCCCGTCCATGGCTGGGAGACAATCCTCTTGAAAGACTCGTAAACTCTGTTTCACGCCTGAAGAATGAGTTTGACGTATTAAATAAAAATGATGACAACTGGAACCCTACCTGCACACTCACAACAATTAAAACACCAAATCAATCTGTTAACCGCGTACCTTCAGAGGCTGAAGGTACTCTTGATATACGCCTTCCAGCCCCTTATACGGTAAAAGACACCTTAGGCCATATACGAAGCTTATTAGGTGATAAAATTGATATACATACTATTGTAAGCGCTGAACCGACACGGTTCATACCTGATCCTCTCTACATTTCAATTGCTGAGGAGATAACAGGAAAACCTACTAATCAGAAAAGAGAAGATGGAGGAAGTGATGCGCGTTTTATTGGACGTTATAATATTCCGGTTATTATTTCCAGACCGATTGTCGGAGAACTACATTCTCTTGATGAGTGGATAGATATAAGATCAATGCAGACGTTTTATCAAATATATGAACTTTATCTGAAACGTAAACTACTTTCAAAGGACTGAGGGATTTAGTAAAAGAAGTATCGAGTAGTTAGTGAACATTAGAGAGAAAACTATAGAGAGAGTTCATTCAGCAGTAAGAAGACAAAAAAATGTAGTATTTAACTTCTACTGCTGACCGTTTTATCTATATAAATAAATCCCCCAATCACTTAAACATATTTTACGTCAATCCCTTATGAGCAAGCCACCTTTCTGCCTCCAGTGCAGCCATACAACCTGTTCCGGCAGCAGTAATTGCCTGTTTATAATAAGGGTCCATAACATCACCGGCAGCAAACACCCCAACCACACTCGTTGCCGTCCTCCATGACTGGCGAGTACCAATAAACCCCTCCTCATCTAACTCTATACTGCCACCTAGAAATGAAGTATTCGGGGTATGACCAATTGCGATAAACAATCCGCCACACTCCAGATCCGACTCCTCTTTACTGATTGTATCTTGTATTCGTATACCAGTTATAACCTTGTCGCCGAGAACATCTGTAATTACAGTATTCCATTTGAACTCTATCTTTGGTTCGGATTTAGCACGTTCCTGCATTATGGGACTTGCCCTGAGTTCAGCTCGACGATGGACAATGACAACCTTACTGGCAAACTTAGTTAAATATATAGCCTCTTCAACTGCAGAATCTCCCCCACCCACGACTACCAGCACTTTGTCCCTGTATGCGGGAAGCGCACCATCACAGACCGCACACGCACTCACCCCACCACCTGAATGTGCAAGTCGTTGTTCATTCGGCAGATTCAGCCAGTTCGCCATAGCGCCTGTTGCTATAATAACACTTAATGATTCTATCTCATTGCCTTCAGAACTCTTCAACTTAAATGGATGTGAGCTGAAATCAACGGAAGTAATATCTTCTGTAAATATTTGCGTCTCAAACCTCAACGATTGTTGTCGAAAAAGGTCCATCATTTCTGTTCCGCGAACTCCTGAAGGAAATCCCGGATAGTTTTCAACCTCTGTAGTGTACATAAGCTGGCCACCCGGCACCATTATGTTTGAAGGTTCACCCTCATAAACAACCGGTTTCAGGTTGGCTCTTGCCGCGTAGATGGCTGCCGTCCACCCTGCCGGACCTGAACCTATGATTACAATCTTTTCTGCCATATTCTGTCTCCATTCTTAAAAAAAAAGGTATTACCACACACCTGTCCAGACAAATACCAGTTAATCAATCTGTGCTAGACAGCCTGTAAGTAAATAGGAATTTATCAAGGCAACCCACACCATACTGGTGGAAAAGCAATTTAAAACAAAAGATCAAATTCTATCATGCAATCCTTTTAAATGCAAATACAGATAACATAATATTATTGTGAAAAGCAGGATTATTATTATAATTTTATTCATTATGTAACTGATTTATAAGTAGAAACTCCGTATAGGTTTTGCTATATTTAAAGCCGATATTTTTACCTCAAATCTTTTTTCACTTTCTTAATATTATTTGTCATATATTTATATTATTCAAAATATCGCTGTTTGCGCAAAAGCTGATACGTATTTTGTAACTTTCAAGAGTAACTCAGAAAATGTCTGTAAACCATTTGCGTTTAAAAAATAATTCCAGAATTGTCATCATCGGTGGTGGCCCCGCAGGAAGTTTTTTTGCGAAGGACGCAATACAACAGGCAAAAAACCATAATATAAATATTCAAATAACAATCTTCAATAGCAAGAATTTCAGTCAGAGGGGACCCAGTGGATGCAATATGAGTGCCGCAGTTATTGCAGCTTCTTTACATGCAAAACTAACAAGAGACGGTATCGTTTTGCCTGATAGTATTGTTCGACAGAAAATTAGAGGATACTACTTTCATACTGAAGAATATGGTATAGAGTTATACAAACCGGACCAGAAAAATAAAAGCAGTATTATGGCAGTATATCGAGGTAATGGACCTCTTTACAGTAGTCACACTGAAAACCATAGTTTTGATGATTTCCTGCTAAGTCACGTAATTAATCAGGGAGTACGCGTAATCTCAGAACCGGTTCAGGATTTATATCTACCATCAAATCCAGATGCGATACCAACCGTAATCTACGGAAAAGGTGGTCAGCATGAAAAAATGGAAGCAGATCTTGTAGTAGGCGCATTTGGCATAAACTCTAATATAATTAACAAAATAGAAAGATTGAATTTCGGTTATGTACCACCAAAAACTATCAGGACTTGTCAAATGGAAATACCATTAGACCCTGTATTTATAAAGAACGCTTTCAAAGATAATATCCAGGTATTCGCGCTTGGAATTGGTCCCTTCAGATTTGCATCAATGGTACCAAAAGGCAACTATGTTACTGTAAGCCTGGTAGGTTCAAGAGACTTGACAAGCAATGACCTTCTTGATTTCATAAACCATCCGATTGTTCGCAAGAATTTACCCCACGATTGGGAAATGCCAGAAAAATTCTGTATGTGTTTACCTAAAATTGTACTTTCACATGCAATAAATCCATTTACGGACAGGTTTGTTCTCGTGGGTGATGCCAGTATATCCAGAGTCTTCAAAAATGGGCTGGAATCAGCTTACATAACTTCTCAGTTGGCTGTACGAGCAGCATTTGAAAGTGGTATATCAAGTGATGACTTTGCCATGCAATATTATAAACCTGCCAGAAAAATGCTTGCTATGGACAATAGACTTGGATCTGTAATTCTTGCAATCAGCGATTTTATTACCAGACAAAACTGGCTGGTGAAAGCACGTCTATCTTACGTTCAAGACAAAAGGGGTTCATGGATTGCAAACCATCTTAACACGCTTCTCTGGAATATGGTCACAGGAGATGCCCCTTATAATAAAATATTGATCCAGGCTCTACACCCCATATTTCAGATTAAATTAATACCTGTTACGGCAAAAGCATTCTTCACCGCTTTAATTACAAATATTATTAAACGTTTAATTAAATGATTCAACATGATCAATATATAGCTGTGTAATGATATGACAAAAAGACACATAATGATTATTGAAGACGATATTGTAACTGCAAAATCTTTACAGATAAGTCTGAAAAAGCTTGGATACTATGTAACTGCAATAGTAACTTCCGGTGAACGGGCAATTAAAAAAATAGAAGAGGAAGGAGATCCTGATTTAGTTCTTATGGACATTTCGCTACAAGGCAAAATGGATGGAATTGAAACAGCCAGTATAATAAATAACAGATTTAATATTCCTGTGATTTATCTCACCTCTCATACCGACAAATCAGTTTTTGAAAAAGCAAAGTCAACGAATCCGTATGGATATTTAACAAAACCAGTTAAAAAAGACGAACTTCAGAAAGTTGTTGAGCTCGGTTTATACAGGCATAGTTCTGATGAAAACAGAAGAATGCTTGTTTCTGAACTACAGAAAGAGATAGTTGAGCGAAATCTGATTGAGAATGAATTGGAAAAACGTGTCCTGCAGCAGGATGTAATTGCTAATCTTAGCCACAAAGCCTTGATGAATATGAACCCTGCAGAATTTATGTTTGAAATTGTGAAGAACATTGCAGAAACACTCGGAAACGAATACTGCCATGTCCTCCAACTTCTTCCTGACGGAAAATGCATGCTGCTTCTTGCCGGAATTGGCTGGGAAGATGGCCTGGTAGGACATGCCATAGTAGATACCGAACGGGATTCACAGGCAGGCTATATATTGAATTCAAACAAACCGGTAATTGTTCATGACTTAAAAACTGAAACACGTTTTTCAGGTTCACCGCTCTTGCAAAAACATAAAGTAGCAAGCGGCATGAGTGTTGTTATTCGCGGCCAGGAAGCCCCCTGGGGAGTACTGGGTACCTATTCAACACAACATAAGTCCTTCAGCAAGGATGATGTGAACTTTCTCCATTCCGTATCAAATCTTCTGACAAATTCTATTATTCATAAGAACGCAGAAGACAAACTTAAAGATTCTGAAGTAAAATATCGCAAACTGATTGAAACAGCACAAGACGCTATTATTTGTAATGAAAACGGATTAATAACAATATGGAACAAATCGGCCGAGAGAATATTTGGATATTCAAAGAGTGATATTGTTGGAAAACCTGTAACAATAATAATTCCTGAGAAATATAGAGAGAAACACCTGAAAGGCGTGAAACGGCTTCTGAAATCTGGCAAAACCAGTATTATGGACGAAATTGTAGAATTTTCTGGAATAACAAAAGATGGAAATGAATTTCCAATAGAAATGTCATTATCTCATCAGAGAACAAAAGATGGACATTATATATTTACAGCAATTATCAGAGATATTACAAATCAGAAAAAAGTAAATGAGCAACTGATTGAAAAATCTAAAGAAATAGAGAAAATAAATAATGAGTTAAAAGATTTTGTTTACTCTGTTTCACACGATTTAAAGGAACCGTTATTTTCAATCAGCGGTTATATATCACGCTTATACGAAACTTACAAGGATATATACGATGAGAAAGGCACAATATTCTCAAACAGAATAAATGCAAACATAGAAATCATGTCAAACAGAATTCAGGAAATTCTTGAAGTAGCGAAAATTGGAATGATAACTTATGATTTTAAAAACAATGCCAGTGAAAATATTGTTAAGAATGTAGTGACATCATTAACAGGTCAGATAGAGTCTAATAATATAAAGATAATCATTAACCATAGTCTTCCAATTATCTGGTGTGATGAAAAAAGAATCAGAGATGTATTTTACAATTTAGTCACCAATGCAATTAAATTTATGGGTGAAGACAAACAGAGACTAATTACAATCGGTTGCGATAGAGATGAAAATTATTACCATTTTTTTATTGAAGACACTGGCATCGGCATCCAAAAAGAATATCAGAAAAATGTCTTCAGAATTTTCAGCAGACTAAAGAAAATAGAGGCAGAAGGAACCGGAGTTGGATTAGTAATCGTCAAAAAGATTATTGAGTTACACAAGGGTAAAATATGGATAGAAAGCCCAATCGCCAGAGGGAAAGGAACACGATTCTGTTTTACAATACCAATCAGCTGAACGAAATGAATATATCAGAGGTTGTTAAATCTACCAGGCAAAGCATAACAGAAAAAAAGCATTGAGAAGCACTACAAGCTCTATAAGGGTGGGCATGCACCCACCCTCAAGAACATTGATTTATCATGTTTGAAGCTACAACTATCGAGGAGAAAAATTATTTTGTATTAATGATTAATTCAATTATCATACGGATTGACATCATTAATATCAAAGTTCTTCATATTGCCTCTCTTTTCTTCATCTAAATCAATACCCGCATACTCAAGAGAGTCAAATCTATAACTTTCCCTGTCAACCTCACTGCCTTCATACCGTTCTTCATCCTCTTTGCATTTAATACAAAGATTGACAAATGGTATGGCCATTAAACGTTCTTTGTTTATACTTTTACCACAGTTTTCGCAATCACCGTACTTACCTTTCTCAATCTTTTTTAATGCTTTATCTATTTGCTCGATTTCTTTTGCCTCACCTTGCGCAATAGACATGATAATTTCATCTTCTATCAGGTTAGATGCTATATCTGCGGTATCAGAAAGCCTGTCAGTGCTTGAATTTTTAAACTTCGTTAACCTCAGCTTAACCTCACGTAAGAGATAATCCCTTCGATCTTTAAGTCGGCTTGTTAATTGATTTATAAATTTTTTACTCATTTTAGAATTTCCTAATAAACGTTTTAAAAATATAATATTGTTGTTAACAGACATACGCAAACAACATACCGTTACTTTTGAATTTGTGGTGATTATACTAAAAACCAAGTTGATTGCAAATCAAAATTAGCAATAAATATACCAACTTGATATATTAACCAATATAATTGACTAAATGTTCCTTCTGATCTCTCACAATACTATGAATAATTACAGAATTCCTTATCTTTGTGTGTGTGTATATAGTGTATATTCACCCGGTTTATATGAAATTTAAATAAATTTATTAATAATTTTTAACTCATTACTGAGTAATTTACATGCACAAAGGCTATAAAACGAAATTATTTCGTTAAAATTTTGCGTTTATGTCGTGAGGATTGATCCTTTATAACTCTTTTTTTCATTCTGATATGGTCTTTTTTGGTATAATGCTGTCCTTATATCTCTACAACCATTGATTCAATTAAATGAGTGGGTTTTTCATTTTTTAAGCACAAAATAGACATTTAGTAAAATTTTTTTCACATAATATCTCTATAGAGTATGAGCAGCCTAATAGCTATAATTGATGACGAACCTGACATTGTAGAGCTTGTGACTATACATCTAAAGAAAGCAATGTTCAGAGTAAGGGGGTTTTCTGACGCAGAAGGTCTATATAGATTTCTTGGTCTGTCAGAAGGGTATCGCCAGGAAAGTGAAGCAATACCGAATCTTATCATTCTGGATTTAATGTTACCGGATGCGGATGGTATTGATATATGTAAAAATCTGAAAAAACGAGACAAGTTTTCTTCGATACCAATCATTATGCTTACTGCAAAAGGAGAAGAGACAGATAAAATTCTAGGATTAGAATTTGGTGCAGATGACTATGTAACCAAGCCATTTTCACCAAGAGAGTTAGTTGCCAGAGTAAAGGCCGTATTAAGAAGGCGTCAAACTATTGATAAATCCGGAAAATTAAATATCGGTGGTATATTAATAATAGACACAGAAAAACATGAAATTGTTGTAGAAGGACAAAAAATTGAATTAACCTCTACAGAATTCAGAATATTAGCACTCTTTTGCACAAACGAGAGCAAAGTATTTTCGAGATATGATATTCTTGACTATCTATGGGGAGATGAAAAGATAGTTTTAGACAGAACAATTGACGTGCATATTAAAAATTTAAGAGATAAACTTGGCAAGGCAGGTTCGTTAATAAAGAATATCAGAGGTATTGGATACAAACTGGAAACTCATCACATCGAACCTGCCTGAGGCATGACATGAAAAATTCAATTTTTCTGAAAATATTTAGTGGGTATCTGCTTATCGTCATTGTAATCCTTGCTATAACATTCCCATTCTCCTTCAGAGCAATAAGGCACCACCACATAGACACATTGACCGACAGTCTTAAAAATCTCTGTGTTACATTAAATTTCAAAATATCTTCTCTCTTAGAAGACAACAGACTAGAGGATTTGGACTCTTTTATAAAAGATCTGGGCAAAGAGATAGAGACCAGGATCACGGTCATAAACCCTGAAGGTGCCGTCTTAGCTGATTCTGAAAAAAAACCGTCTTTAATGGAAAACCACAGGAAAAGGTTCGAGATAATAGAGGCTATCAAATACGGCTTTGGAACATCATTAAGATACAGCGCGTCAGTAAAAGAAGAGATGTTATATGTTGCCGTACCAATTGAAAACAATGGTGTTACCTACGGCATCTTAAGGGCAAGTCTGTTTTTAAAAGAAATCAACAGCCTTCTCAACAATTTAAAGATGAACATTATTAAAGTTGCTGCAATTATTGTCATAATTTTATTAATAGGTGCGTTCCTTTTTTCCCGTAACCTTTCAAAACCTCTTAATGAATTAGGCCACGCTTCCCGCAAAGTGGCACAAGGAGACTTCAGTATAAAAGTACTCCTTAAAGGAAGAAACGAGATAAAAGAGCTGGCTGATAGTTTTAATTATATGACTGATCAGATTAATACTCTATTTTCACAACTCTCCAACCAGAAAGAAGAGCTAAACAGTATTATCTCATCTATCAATGAGGGACTTTGTGTAATAGATAAAGAAGGAGTCATATCAATAAGCAATAAAAGTTTTAACAATATCGTTCAAAATGACTCGGTGAAGGGAAAAACATACTGGGAAGTATTAAGAATTACCAGATTTGATGAATTGATACAAGCAGTACAAAGAGAAAAAAACAGCATTGTGAATGAGATAGAACTAAATAACAGGACATTTTTATGCAGCGCAACTTACTGTGCTAATAAAGAAGAGATAGTGGTAACTCTTCATGATATTACCAAGATCAAGAATCTCGAAAAAACAAAGAAGGATTTCGTTACTAATGTTTCCCATGAGTTACGTACTCCGCTTACTGCAATAAAAGGATTTGTAGAAACACTGCATGACACAAACGACAATGAAGAAGACCAACATTACCTTAATATCATTAAGAGGCATACAGACAGAGTCATAAGGATTGTTAATGACCTGTTGTTACTCTCAAAACTGGAAGGTAAATCAGATAGCCTGGAACTTGACAAAGTAAATCTAAATAACTTAATAGAGAATATTTTAAAAATATTTGAACAGAACCTGAAAGAAAAAAACCTGGTTCTGAAGTTTAATCCTGACAGTAGTCTGCCCGTTATCAAGGCCGATCCTTTTAAACTGGAACAGGTGTTTATTAACCTGATTGATAATGCTATTAAATATACTGAAAGAGGAGAAGTTGTTATATCATTAAGCCACAAAAAAGGAATGGTAACAATAGAAATCCAGGATACAGGAATCTGTATTCCGAAGGAACATCTCTCGCGAATTTTTGAAAGGTTTTATGTGGTAGATACATCAAGGTCCCGAAAACTGGGTGGCACCGGTTTAGGATTGTCAATAGTAAAACACATTGTACACTTACATAATGGAAGAATAGATGTTAAGAACATCCCCGGAACAGGAACAAACTTTATTGTTACCCTGCCAGTATAATGAAAAAATTTGATCTACCATATAATCGATGGTATCACCACTCTGGATGAATATTATGATTATATAGAAGGTTTAGTCAAATGGACGCCGAAGGAGACACAAGATGATCCTCGCCTTGTCTATGATCATCTTGTTGCATTCTACTTCTTTATGCAACAACCGTCATTAAGTAAACACCAGTCCCCTATCACTCCCGGATCTCCGGAGACCCTGACCCCCTTATCCAAGTGGATAGTAAAGTGCGTCAAAACCTGGGGGAGCTTACCTCGATACAACGGAATCGGCAAAAGAGATTAACTCCTTTAAGAACGATCCCTGGTTGAACATGGGCGAATATATCCAGACAATTTCAAAGGTGGAATATTCATGCACAGCTTCCTTAACTCTACAGACTACCATCGCTGGAACAGTCCCGTACAGGGTAAGTCTTAGAATAAAAAAAAATAGAGGGCCTGACCTATCTGGCTATAAAGGTAGATACGATTATAGGTACGGATGGCAAGGAGCGAAACCATTTGTCTGCCCTTGAACGGCACGGGGATATCAGTTTTTCCAGACACGCGGCCTTATAGTGATCGACTCGCCTTTTTAACTGCTTGCCTGCTTGCCTATGAGCATGGCCCAGGTCTCTTCGGTCACGATAACTGCGGAAAAGGGTGTAACACCTTAACACCTTAGAAAAGGCGAAGAACTCGGATAAGTATAAAAATGCAAGGATGGGACTGCTTTTAATTGGCGAACTAAGCTTCTTTTTTTATCAAGTAGAAATCATTGCATTGTCCGTACCGGACGTATACAGAAAAATTCATCAAACTTATTCCAGAATACGCTTCCAAAGCAGAAGCTGATAATCCATGCAGCATCTGGACCGTAACTGTCGCCTGTCCAGATCAATGTTTGTTTTTTATCAAACAGAGAATCTACATACATAGCGCCAAACTTTTTTTCAGGTTCTAAAAGCGATGCGGCTTCCTCCGCGGTTGGCAAACGCCAGTCACTAAACCCCGCATAACCTTTGAGATTCAAATTATCAACCCACTCTGAAATTTTCTCCCTGTCTTTAAATCGTTCTGATCCGTTCTGATGCCACATCAATCCTGTTGTGTGATCAATAACAATCTTGTCGTAAACTATACTCATTGCCTCATACTGATGGCGAATTGTACTGTGACCGTAAACCCCCCACTCCTGATCTTCACGTATTTCAATATATGGCATTGATTGTATCTGGGTGACAGATAAATCCTTATATGATGATCGCAGTCTCTTTCTGGAGACCCTTTCCTTCCACGAGATTTCCTTAAGACGTGCCAACTCATTCTCATTCAGAAAAACAACCAGTTCACCAGCTTTCTGTACTCCTTTGTCATTTAACATTCCGAAGCCTGGTGCCTGATCACTATTTTTCTCCACTCCTGATTTTACAACCTTAAACAATTCAGATGAAATGAGAAATGGGTTCTTATTTTCTTCCAGACCCTTTATCAAAAAGTGCGTAAAGATACTATTCTCACTCATTACATCACCCGCCACTGGTTTAATCCCTCCTGAAGTTATGACCTGACGCGACCTCAGTTTATAAGCCTGCTTAATTACCTCATCTGTGGCTCTTGGCAACTCTCCCTTATAGCGTCTAAAGTAATCACCGGAAAAGCATGAGTCAACAATAAGCAGGACATGTTTTGCCTGAATAGCGCCAATCTTCAGATAATTAAAAACTTCCCTGTTCGAGACCCATGAAGAACTCTCCTCCATACTACCTTCTACTGGTATCCAACCCCCCTCTCGCTTAGATGAGTCCAGACCACCATGTCCGGAATAAAAAATGATAACTGAGTCCTCAGGACCAACCCTTCTCGTCAGATACCTCAGCTTACCGAGTATGTTCCTTCTGGTGGCATCTCCATTATAAAGCTCAATAACATGGTAATCGTCAAAGTAATATCGTTTCAATAAAATGCCTTTTACTGCTTTTGCATTGTTAACTGAAGTGTTCAGGTATGGCAGGTTAGTATAAGAGTCGATTCCGATTACGAAAAGCCATTGGTTACCCTGGATTTCATTGCCGGTTGGAGAAACCAGCACCTTCCCCCTGCCATGTTCTTCTGCAACACTGTGAGTGGAAAATACTAAAAAAACTAAAAAAATGATTATGGTGTATATATTTTGTGATTTTCTCATTTTAAAAAAAAGGCTGTATAAAGTTTTCAAAATACCTTATACAGCCCTGTTACTATTCAAAATTTAACCCTTGTTTACTAATTATAAAATCAATTATGCATCAAGAATTCTCTCTGATGTCTCATTTTCCCAATCCATAATATAATTGATACCTGAAACATCAGCCGCTTCTCTGGTCAATGAAAAAATGTCGTCTCTGGTGATTTCATTGAGATTAAATCTCCTTGATCCAGCCATCAACTGTTTTAGTCCCATCTTCATTTTTTCATAATAAGAGTACATTCCCAATGCGCCAGGAGTAACTTCACCAAACTCCTCTTTAACCTTTGATGAATAATAGAATATCTTATCAAGAGTATCGCCATGCTCTGATGCTGGTTTTGGAATCTTTCCTTCCTTAATTGCTATTCCATTGGTATTTCCTACCATGGTAGCACAGATTGTAGATCGTGACATACCGACAGCCTTTACGAATGGTGCAGCCAACGCGAATGATTTATAAATATGATCTTCGGCTGTAAGTCCTCCGGCCAGAATAATATCCGGAACATACTCACCCCTGTCAGCCAGTCTCTTACAATAGTTATATGTCATAGCGGCAATATAAACAGTCGGCACACCCCACTCATTCATCATTCTCCATGGGCTCATACCAGTACCGCCACCAGCACCATCAATTGTTAAAACGTCAAGTTTAAAAATTGAGCAGAATTTTATTGCTCTTGCCAGATCAGACGGTCTGTAAGCACCTGTTTTCAGGAATACGTATTTAGCTCCGGCATTTCTCAGGTGTTCTACCTGTTTACCAAAATCATCAATCGCTTTTGGTAGATATTCTGAAATTGCCTTTACTCTGGTATGTCTTTCAAAACCTTCAACAGCACCTGATTTAAAGGCTTCCTGTATTGTTGGATCTTCCGGATCAGGAATTACAATATAGCCTCTCTTTTTCAATAGTATCGCTTTTTCCAGGTTAAAAATCTTAACTTCACCACCAATGTTCTTAGCACCCTGCCCCCATTTTAGTTCAACAGCATCAGAACCCAGTGTATTCATACTGTACTCAAGAACCCCCAACCTCCAATCTTCAGGGTTGGCCTGAATGGCGATAAAGCCATAACCGTCTTTCTGGTTATCTTTAAAAGATTTAAATCTTCTTTCAAGTTCCTTACATTCTGTAACCTTTTTATCGCTGTTAAAGGTAGAAGTTTCATCCATCCCAACAACATTTTCACCGATTACGATCCCGGTACCACAAATGGCAGAACCGGCGCCAAGATCTGCAAAATGGTTCTTTGCAATCTGTGTAGAACCTAAACCAGTACATATTAATGGGAATTTTAACTTAAGGCCTTTATCTCTACCGAGACGGGTTTCAACGTTTACATTTGTAAACTGCTCATATTCTTTCTCATGATGACTTGCAACAGTTCCGGTAATGTTAAAATGTGAATAGTCGACAGGATAATCTTTTGTACCACTGGATGTACTCTTACCAAATGGAATCGGGTAAATCGTCTCCGGACCCCTCATGGATGACAAACCTATTTCACAGTATCCGGGACATCCATCAAGACAGACAACACACATTCCACTTTGCGGCAATACATCACTTCCGGTTCTCGTTCTTGTTCCGGTCGCTGCCGATTTATTCGGTATTTGCAAACTTCCCATATTATAAAAAC
Source organism: Candidatus Scalindua japonica (assembly GCF_002443295.1). Classification (NCBI taxonomy): domain Bacteria; kingdom Pseudomonadati; phylum Planctomycetota; class Candidatus Brocadiia; order Candidatus Brocadiales; family Candidatus Scalinduaceae; genus Candidatus Scalindua; species Candidatus Scalindua japonica. The sequence continues at coordinate 346,951 of NZ_BAOS01000004.1, forward strand.
CTCCCATTCATTTAAAAAGTTGTTATGATAATGTTATTTATATACAAGTCAATATTTATGAAAATTTATGTAGTAATTGCATCTTTTATACAATAATGTTTTTCCGAAGCTCAACTAAGGTATAATACTGATACGTAAAAAGAGGAATATAGCAGATTTTAAACTAAATTCAAGAAATAAGTTGATATAGCGATGCCCGGTTGAACTGGAAATAACATCTTGGCATCTTTATTACATAAAAAACCCCGTTAGAAACTCACATTAATTCAAAACTAATGCTTGAGTTTACTAACGGGGAAACACTACAAACTTCTTGGCAAATAAATCATAAAAACTATTTTTTTAATATATTAGAACTTACTGGCTCTTTCTAATCCATCCCATAAAACACATCTTGCATCAAGGAAATCCATTGCACCAAATCTCATTATTTCCTGGTGGTCCTCAGTCTGAGCAAACGGAAGTAATGAATCCTTGATACCTTCTGCATGCTCCACATCCAACTCTATGTGAGCAGAAAAGAAAAGAACTTCTTCCTCTGATAATCCAGCGCCCCTGCAACCCTCACGTACTGATGTATACATCTGAGGTACAATATATTCTGTCCCGGGTCCCAGAGCCCCAAAAGCTTCAATATAGTTGAGAAATCTGATATTCAGGTACTTATCTACAAAAAGCTTTGTTTCCGGTAAAGGTTTGATTGCAGCAAGTGCTTCCGGTGATGTATCAATACCAACAGATCTCAAGAATCTCCTGAAAATTGCGGGGTGTGTCAATTCCGGGTCCATTTCCTGACCATCTTCCTCTCTGGCACCATACTCTTCACCCAGGTTTTTTATTAATGGAGCTCTCGCACCTTCGTCCGGAGTTATAGCCACCAAAGCTGCCAGGTATCTGGAAAAATGCCGTGAAAAGCAATAGTACTGCTCGGCAAACAACTTTACATGATCCTTATTTAACTCCTTGTTTTCAAACTTTTTCAAATATGAATGATTCAATGCTTCATGCTTCAGACAATCTTCCTGCAACTTGTCTACAAAATCACTTGCTGATACTGCCATAGCTTACCCCTCCAAAAAGAGTTTAAAAAATATTTATTACTCTGAACAGAAAGCAAAGCCTATACCATTACGAATATGTTCATTAACAAATAAACAGACACAGCAATAACCTCTATATTTTAAACATGTTACAACATGTCATAAAAAACCAAGATAACTTTATCTAGTTACTTCACCAGATACTGATGCGCATTATTTTCGTAAACCATGCTTTATACAGAATTAATTTGCGTAATTATTACGTACGTTAAAAAGAATAGACCCAGGCAAACTGATACCAGCAACAGTCAAGAAAATGAATCAATTTAGAGAGGTCGTTTAACTCTGGAACCTGAATAGGCGTGCATAAAACTGAATGTGTTGCGGGGTAACAACAACGAAAGAGCACCTGATTACTGAAACGCACACTGATTGACAGAAAAATCAATTTCTATTGGAACTAAACACTTACAAGTTTATCCTTATCCAGGTAGACAAATTATATGGTTGTCAGATTTGATTACATTTATAAATCTCAGGAACTTAAATAAGCTGTTATTTTTTCAGCAATTGTCTGAAATATCCATTTGAATTTTCCCATATCCGTCTCTAACAACGTTACCCTGAATCCATACAGTTCACAGCTAAAACCTGTTAACGGCACAACACATATACCAGTAGCACCCAACAGGTAATATACAAATCTCTTATCAAGAGCAACTCCATCAACAATATTTTCAATATAATCTCTTATTTTGTCATTCCTGATCTCAAGCGTCTGTTTTTCATTTAAAACTCCATTTTTAAATGCAACCGTCATATAGAATGCGCCATTAGTTTGATTCACAATTATACCGTCTACCCCAATAAGAGTATCAAAGGCGAATTTAGACTTTGCCTCATACTGCTTATTTCTACCGGAATGATACTCTTTGTATCTTGAATCGGACAATAACGACGGTATAACCTTCTGAGGAAGTGTTGTTGAACAGACTTCCAGCATTTTTGCATTCAATATCGTTTCGATATATTCGTTGAACATTGGATCATTATCTCTATTATACACCTCTATCCAACCACATCTTGCCCCCGGCCATGGAAGCTCCTTTGAAATCCCACGCATCGATATTCCACATACACCATTAATAACATCACTTAACGGAGTAGACATCTTCCCATTGTACGTTATTTCCAGGTAGATCTCATCGCACAAGATAAATAAATCAAATTCTTCTGCAATCTTCACAATTTCCAACATTATATCCCTGGAATACACAGTACCAGCCGGATTATTAGGGTTTATGATTAATATCCCTGAGATTGTTCTATCATTTATTATTTTATTACGCAGATCATTAATATTGGGTAACCAGTTATTTTCCGGGTCTAGTCTATACATTAAATGATCTTCACTGGCGTGGGCGGCCTCAGTTGACGAATGGGTAGAATAAGCGGGTGAAGGGCCTATTACTCGTGCTTCTTTCCTCAAATAATTATATACCTTGGATATCGCATCACCGATTCCATTAAAGAAAATAACATCTTCTTCTGTTATCTGCACCTTATTACGCTTATTGCATATTTTTGCAAGAAATGCCCTGGTTTCGGTCAAACCTTTTGTTGGGCTATAAGCAAATGAAGAATCGTGGTCAATAGCTTCCTTTATGACACTCTTTATCCATAACGGAATTTTTTCTCCCTTAAGAACAGGATCTCCAATATTCTCCCAGCAGATATTAAGACCCATATCCTGCAACCTGTTCCCAACTGCTACAATTTCACGTATTTCATACTGAAGTTCGTGTGCTCCCGCATGAACAATGTTATTTCTCATAATAATTACAAAACTCTTTCTGCTTGATGTTTTTTGTTTCTCATAAAAACTATATCATGTAAGTATAAGTTGCTATTGAGAAAATGAAAATCATTCTAGGTTATGCATCTTATAAAATCAAGCAATTAAGACAAACAACATAATCTATTCTATTGTACTCTTTTCTATTTTCATTAGTGTGGCAATGAAAAACAATTGACATTTGTAAATATATTATATATGAATAGAGCCTGTTAGGATCATTAATTTAGGGAAAAAGCAGACTCTAAATAAACCCTGAAAAACACTTTTTTATGTTAAAAATCGACTACAGTCCAAGAAAATACATTCTAAAACTACTGTGTCTCGCCACACTGTTATTTAACGGCTGCCTGGCATTAAAATCAAACCCATCAAAATCCGTATATACTGAAATACAAAAAAGAAATACCGATAAAACTATAGCAACATATGACATACCTATTACCGATGCCAATAAATCCACTAACAAGGTACCATCTGTATTAGAAAAAAAATATTTATCTGATGAACATTCGATAGACACGGAAACGGAAGTCAGCATTGAACCACTAAGTATACAGGAAAAAGTTAATAAATTAGAGGCAAGGCTGAAGGCTGAAGAAGAAGAGAGACAAAAAACAAACATCCATGTACAAAGTCTTATTAAAAAAATATCTGACCTGCAGAAATCTAAAGATGACGCCGAAAAATATTTTGCCAATACAAGAAAAAAACTTGAAGCAGAAAATAAGATCATATTAAAAAGGATTAAAAAAATATCAACTAAATCTAAAGGAGCAACAGACAGAGAAACTCAGGGATCAGGTTATTTGTCAGATGGCTCTACAATCGGTCTGGGTATAATAGACGGAGGAGAAGAAATAATAGCATTAGAAAAAATCAAAAGACTGGAAAACAGGCTAAATGCGGAAAAAGACAAAACAAAAGCTCTTAACGAAGAACTGTCAACCTTGCAAGCCGCAAAAGAGAGCGCTGAGAGTAATTTTGCCAATACCAGAAAAGAGCTGGAAGAAAAAAATAATGAACTATTAGAGAAAATTAATGAATTAGATTCTAAATTGGAAGAACTGGAATCAAGAGCAATTGCCGCAGAACAAGAATTAGTCCCGATTAAGAAAGAACTTTTAAAGACACAGATATCAGAGACAAAAGCGCAGCAGCAGTTATATAAATTGAAAATTCAAAATCTGAAAGAAGACGAAGAGTAACAGGTTAAATATAACACGAAAAAGATGTCTCAACTATTACTTCACAACTGGATACAAACCTTAATACATTCTACTTTCAAATGAAATCATTCAATATAACATCAACGATACCAGTACTCATCTTTATCATATTATGTTTAACTGGCTGTGAATCAACAGACACAGTTGATGATCTGTTTTATTACAACAACACAAAAAATTTCGACAATATAAACTTTCACAAATCAGAAGAATACGTTAATACCAGATTAAAGAGAGTTTTATTACTCCCATTCACAATTAAAACCCATAGAGATAAAGTTGTTAATGAAGTGACAAACGCTTTTTATATTGAGTTACAAAAGAGCGCTAAGTTTGACATTCTAGTACCTCAGGGGTTTCAGGACATACTATCACAACAACAGGACATCTGGAACAGAGGGCTGATCAGAGCCGAGACAATTGTAGAAGCAAAAAAGAGATATAAGGTAGATGCAATTATTTTTGGTACTATTACCCAATACCATCCATATGAACCACCCATTTTAGGCATAAAAGTGGGAATGTTTTCTGCCAATTCAGGAAATATTATGTGGAGTTCTGATGCCATATTTGACAGCAGTGAGGCATCGGTGATAAAACTTATTAAAACATACCACAGAGAACACTACCAAAAACATCAATCGTTATACGACTGGAAAATCATACCATTATCAACGAAACGGTATGCGCAATTCGTCGCACATTACATGGTAGAATCCCTCAAAAGCAAAAAAACACTATGGGAAACTTTTTTCCATAGCACACGGTAAAAACTGATATCAAGCATGCTTTATGACCAGGTTTAAAGAAGAATAACATTATTTACAGAAAAATTATTCTCCCTTAACTATCAACCGTAAAAGAGCATAGCAATATTGAAAAGAAAAAATATTTAAATATTTTTTCTTTGGCACAATCCTAGCTTAATACACACACGTCTTACTATCATTTTAAAACTTTTCTCATATTATATTTTTAAACAAATGGCAGATAAATCTATAAGCCCACTATCTGGAATACTCTCTACTAAAGATTCACCGGCTTCCGGTATATTTAAGACAACCAACAACTCAATAAAGAATGATCGTGAAGAGAATGGTTTTCTGTCAAAGTTGGTAAATACAATACAAAGCACAGACACACTTTACAGGCAACCTGATACAGATATTCAGTCTGAATTAAATGACAAAACAAATACTGAAGATATCTATCAACTGCTACAGCTACTTTCAATGGGTACTCCAACTAATTTAGTAACTAATACTGAAACAAGACAGAGTATGCCAGGCAAAGAACTGACAAATATGATTATCAATAATAACGCTAATACCAAGGCCCCTTCCACACTATTAGAAAACACTATTCTTAGCAACCAGGAGTTAAAACCATTTGAGAGCCTAAACTCCAGCTTTTCAAAAAACACGCGAATAAATACCGCACATAACTTAGCGGGAGAATTGATTTTAGAGGAACCATCTCCATCGATATCAGGCAAATTAAATACAAACCAAACCTCTATTCCACAAAGCGTGGCAGGACAATTGAATCTGGAACAACCGGTAACATCTGTATCAGAAAATTCCGGCAGTACTAATATTGCACAAGAGTTGATGAATGATTCCATTACTGAACAACCAGCAACATCATTATCAGATAAATCAAATGTTACTCAAAACAGTACAAAAGCAGATGAACAAAGGGTATTAGATACTCTCAACAAACCAGATCTGCCCGAATCATCACCAGTCATCAGTGGCGATAAACCGGTTCTACAGATATCTAAATTACCAGCAATGCAAGCATTGAAAACTACCAAAGAATCCGGCATTAACCCTCTTAATAGGCATAGTGTAACATATAAGAATACTGCTGAACAGACTACGGTAGCTTCAAAAAAAAATATAAACCAGAACACAACGAACATCCAACCCAACCGGGAGCCAGTTTCTTTAATCGCAAATAGGGCATCAAACCCTATACCTGATGCATACAAAATTGCAAATAATAAAATCATAAACTCCAGTGCTTTGCCAGTTTCTGAAGAAAGAACTGATGGAAAAGCATCTGAGATATTAAAAGGACAACACCAGGATCAAGCCTCACTCACAAATATCGACAAAAAACCTCAAACCCAACAGGGCGTTGCGCAAACAAAAACAGAAAACAACGAAACTCCTATTATGTTTGATGTAAGCACAAATACAAGTGAAGCAAAAGCAGAAAAAACGCTTAGCAGTACATCACTTACAAATAATAGTATTAGTACCGTTTCAGTTGAAGCGACAACGTCACCAAATACATCATCAGATAATTCTACCCTTAACAATCAGGAAACCAATACTCACTTTGATTACGAAATGAATCCCGTTAACACGGGTAAAAGAACAGAGACTGATACAAATTTCAAAAGTACTCTTTCACAAATCAGCAACTCAGCAAAACCATTAGATTCGTTAGGAAATGATATAGCAGACAATATAATTCAAAATGCAAAATCCTTTACACAAGGAGGAAAATCTGAGCTAAAAATGCAGCTCAGCCCACCGGAACTTGGAACACTTAAACTGGAATTTACCGTAGAAGATGACATTTTAGAGACAAAGATAACTGTTGAAAGATCATCGGTTAAGGATGTTATTGAGAAAGATATTCCCAGGTTGAGGGAGCTTATATCTAATGCAGACATTGATGTCGGAAAACTTGATGTATATCTCCAGGATAAAGAAAATGACAAAATGGGCTTTATGAATAAAGATTTTCAATCAGACTCAAAAAGCAAGAACACTCAAAATCCTTCCAATGAGGAAGATGAATACCGGGAAAACACAGCAGAAGAAGAAACAACGGCAAACAATACAAAATCAACTCAAATTAACTATTTAGTATAGAAGGGAGACAATTATGAATGCTACAGCTATAGGAAGTGCCGCAGTCAACAAAGATGAATTTTTAAAACTATTTGTTGCTCAACTTAAGAACCAGAGTCCCATGGACCCATTAAAGGGACATGAGTTCATTGCGCAACTTGCGCAATTCAGCTCTGTTGAGCAACTTACAAATCTCAACACCTCTTTCGCAGAGCAACTTACAAATCTTAACACCTCTTTCGCAGAGCAACTTACAAATCTTAACACCTCTTTTGCAGATACCTTGAAGTTTCAACAATTAACAGGTGGTAGTGAATTTATAGGGAAGAAAGCTACATTTGTAAATCCTGATGGCGGAGGTACTACTGAAGGAGTAATACAAGGTGCAGTCACACTTGATGACTCAATATCAGTCGTAATACAGGACAAAGAAATACCCTTATCAAATATAACAGGAATATTTGAAAATAAATAAGTTTTATATTATTAATAGAAAGGAGTAAGCTATGGCTACATCATCACTAGTTGCAGGAATATCAGGTTTAAAAACATCTCAAACATCACTGAATGTAATCGGAGATAATCTGGCAAATTTGAACACATCAGGCTTTAAGACATCCCGTGTAAATTTTGCTAATGAGCTGTCGCAGACTATGAGGTCAGCTCTGGCACCTTCGGGTGGGCTGGGCGGAAGAAACCCGATACAGATAGGCACCGGTACGACAATTTCGAGTATTGACAAAGACTTCTCTCAGGGCAATATGTCACCTACAGGGCGTCCTCTTGACCTTGGGATACAGGGTGATGGGTTTTTCATGCTTACAAACGATTTCCAGGATTTCTACTCCAGAGTAGGTGCTTTCAGTATGGACAAGAACAACGATCTTGTTGATTCCGGTACCGGCCTGAGAGTAAAAGGCGTTTCCGGAAGCGCTATAAATATTCCTGTTAATGCAACGCTGTCCGGAAAAGCCACAACGAAAACTTCTTTATCCGGAAATTTGAATTCTGAATTTAATACTGGAGCAATTAATCACATTCTCAAAACCGACAGCCCGTTTCAATCTGGAGCTGTCGCCGCTACGGCCGCGACAGCCTTAAATGCACTCGACAACAATACAGCAAACTATATTGCAGGTGACAAGATTGATATAACTGGCACAGAGCATAAGGGTATCGATATTAGCAAAAGCTTTATTTACGGAAGCGGCGCGGGACAAGACGGCACAACACTGGGTGACCTTAGTACATTTATTAACTCAAATTTTGGAACAGCATCTACAACAATTGACGCATCCGGAGATTTGTTACTCACAGCAACACCATCAGGTCATTCAGAACTGACATTAAACATAGCCGACGCAACAGGAAATACAGGTGGTACAAGCTTTAGTAATTTTAATATTAATACTACTGGAACCGGAGATGGGTACGTTACCACAATTCCTATATTTGATACCCAGGGCTCTTCTCGTCTTGTTACGCTATCATTTGAGAAAACCGCCAGTAACACGTGGGACATGGTAGCAACCATGAAACCCAGCGAAGGATCAGTTACTGATGCTATTTCAGCAATAAACTTTAACAATGACGGCTCATACTCTTCAATTACAGGGACATCAACTATTACAATAACCTATCCGGACAATACAACACAGACAGTAAACCTTGAGTTAGGCACACCAAATACACTTGATGGTTTAACTCAATTTGGCAGTGCTTCATCGGCTGCTTCAATTGACCAGGACGGACATGAGGAAGGGTTTTTCTCTACCACAACCGTAAACCAGGACGGAAATGTGGTAGCTTTATTTACTAATGGTAAAACAAAAAATGTTGGACAGCTTCAATTAGCAACCTTCAGCAATCCTTCCGGTTTATCAACAGAAGGTAACAATCTTTTGTCTCCAACCCTGGCTTCCGGCGCAGCTGTTCTTAAAACAGCACAATCCGGAAGAGTTGGTAGTATACTCAGTGGCGTATTAGAATCTTCCAATGTTGATATAGCAGAAGAGTTCACAAAACTAATTGTATCCCAGAGATCTTTTCAGGCAAATTCACGAACAATAACAACAACTGATGAAATAATGCAAGAGTTGGTTAATATCGTAAGGTAATAATAAGCATGGATTATTGATCTTGGATTGCAGAATGATAATTTACAATGTATTCATTCTGCAATCTGAAATCAGAGTTACGAAATTGCATGAGGAATGTTTTTCTACAAATTGTGTAAATTATTATCCAGAAAGTTTATCCAATTCAAAATACTTACTGAAAACCAATTTTCTTACAAAAACCAGAACCAGCCTAACCATCATCCTGCCAATACGTTAAACCTTTTTGAAAAAAAAGAAAAATTAAATATAGTAATAATTATTTTTTGGCATAAAGATAGCGTAGATATAAACGTAATTTATGTTTATAAGAAATATTTTTTGAATCACTAGGTTAATTACTAAAGTATTTTCAACATATATAAATCTGATTGTTTATAAGGATAAAGGTGCCTACTATAACACTTTAATGTTTTTTCATAGAAAGGCTGAAAAATGATTGATGGAATTGAGCTGGCAGCTTCCGGTCTGGATGCTTATGCCCATGTACAGGAAGTTATAGCAAGAAATCTAGCTAACGCCAATACTGTCGGTTTTAAAAAAAATACCATCTCTTTTAAAACTATTCTGACACAAACTGATGATATCGAAACCAGCAACCTGCAGACAAATTATGGAATTGACTATTCTAAAGGTAACCTAAAGTACACTGGCAATACTTTAGATATTTCAATAGACGGAGACGGTTTTTTTACTTTAGAAACTGAAAATGGAATGAGATATACAAGGAACGGTCAATTTCGGCTTTCTAATACCAGTGAAATAGTAACCGACTCTGGTGCAAAATTGTTAGGACTAAATGGTCCCATACAATTGCCGAAAGACGGCGGAGAAATAGTAATAGACAACGCCGGTATAATCAAAGTAAATGATAAGCAGGTAGGAAAGTTAATGATTACAAACTTTAATGACCTGAGCAAGGTTTTGCCGACAGGAAACTCTACATTCATAGCGCCTTTAGACGCGATAGATGAGGAAGGAGAAAAAAAGTTCAAGGTTGCGCAGGGTTATTTGGAAGGTTCAAATGTTAGCGTAGTCACGGAAATGGTTGATATGATAACTAACATGAGGAGTTATGAAGCGAGCAATAGTGTAGTCAAAAATTTCAGTGATATGATGGAACGATTAATATCCAATCAATCTAATATCGTATAAAGAGACAATTTTTTGGTGAAGGAGACAATAAATTATGATGAAAGCATTGTACACAAGTGCAACAGGTATGAAAGCGCACCAGTTCCTTCTTGATGTAATTTCAAATAATCTAGCCAATGTGAATACTACGGGATACAAAAGAGTACAAGCAAATTTTCAAGACTTATTATATGACAAGTTTGTACCTGCAGGCACGGAATCAGCCCAGGGAATACAATCACCTACCGGTCTTCAGGTTGGTAGTGGTGTGAGAATTGTGGCGACAAATAAGGTCTTCTCTCAAGGTGTTCAAGAGAATACCGGCAGATCACTTGATTGGGCAATACAAGGTGACGGTTTTTTTCAGATTACACACCCGGATGGAACTATCGTTTACTCACGAGATGGTACATTTCAGCTAAATAGTACCGGGGAAATAGTTAACTCCGAAGGTCTTAAAATTGAACCGTCAACAACTGTTCCAAGCGACGCGGTAAGTATAAATATTGGATCTGACGGCACGCTTTCCGCCCAGAATGCAGATGGCAGTACTCAAGCTATAGGCAATATAACTCTTGCCACATTTCTCAACCCGTCTGGACTTGAAAGCCTGGGGAAAAACCTTTACAGAGAAACAACAGCATCCGGTACTCCGCAGACAGGTACACCTGGCCAGAATGGTGTTGGAGAGATCATACAGGGGTTTCGAGAAAGTTCAAATGTTGAGGTTGTAACTGAGTTGGTAAACCTCATTGTTGCGCAAAGGGCTTATGAAACAAGCGCAAAAGCCATCAAAGCCAGCGATGATATGCTGCAAGCTACAAACCGTATTGTTTAGCAATAAATGACACTTTATTATTATACTTTATCTTCAGGAGCACATTAATGAGATACAGAATAACCATATTTTCGCTATTTATTATGTTTGTATTCTTGCCTGGCACATTTGCGGGCATGATTGAAATACATCTGATGGAAAAAATTGTCTTGAAAGATAAAGTGATAACCGTCAGTGATATCTCTACCGTTACCGGCGATGATCCAGGCCTGGTAAAGAAAGTCATGGGTATTGAAATTGGAAACACTCCTGGAGCAAACTGCGAAAGAAGAATAGACTTAAACTTTATTAGAATGCGATTAATATCTTCAAATGTGAATATTGAGAATGTAACCTTTACTAATTCTCAATCAACATTGGTTTCTGTAGAATCTACAAAAATTAAGGGCCTTGAGATTGTACAGAAAGCAAAAGAATATCTATTAGAATTCTTACCAATGGATGACAGGGAAACTACAGTTGAAGTCGGAAGAGTCCCAACCGACCAGTGGGTACCAAGCAAAAGAGATAATATTGATTTTTTTATTACACTTGTAGACACGACCAAGGACAGAGGAAAAATTGAGTTAATTGTCAGCGCCTCTTCAGAGGGCAAGCGTTTTTTCAAAGTACCGGTATATTTTAACGTCAGAGTTTTTGAATTCGTAGCTGTTGCAAAAAAGAAAATCAGGCGAAATCAATCATTAACTAAAGAAAATGTAATTTTGACGCGACGTGAAACCACAAGAACACGAGGCATGTCGTTTAGCAGCATTGATGATTTGAAAGGCATGATTACCACAACATCAGTGCAACCACGCATTATACTTACTGAACATATGGTGGAAACACCACCAACATTGAAACAGGGAAGCATTGTAAAATTAATTGTTAAAAAGAGCGGTTTTAAGATTGTTACAAAAGGCTTAGCGCAACAAACAGGGTATAAAGGAGATGTTATTAAAGTCAGGAATATAAACTCAAAGAAAATAATTTATGGTCAAATTATAAACCACGACAGTGTTCAGGTAATTTTTTAATAAATTTTAATTACAAAAGAGATATTTATGACAAGACAATACACAAAACTCATTCTTAATATTATGATAACTACAGGTATGCTGGCAGTAGTGTGTGACAATATCCATGCTGATTCCCTATGGCAAAAGAGAGTTACTATAAATTATAATCTTTTTGATGATAATAGAGGTAAAAGAGTCGGTGATATTGTTACCGTAGTTGTCTCCGAATCAACAGCTATTGCTAATGATGAGAATGCAACTACAAACAATTCCAGCTCAAATGCCGGGTCAGTTGATTACAACAAATTCATGCGTGGAGTTTTAAGTGCGTTGAGAACAGGACGTAACGCAAAGTTCACAGATAGGGAAGCCAATACTTTCTCCAATTCATATAACAGTGATTTCAGTGGTAAAGGCTCTTATGACAGCACAAGGAGTGTAAATCTGAATATAACTGCAATGGTTGTGGAAGTGCTGGATAATGGTAATCTTGCTCTTGAAGGAAAAAGGGATATAGCAGTAAATAAAGAGACGTATACCCTGAAACTCACAGGTATCGCAAGGCCAATTGATATAAGTCCTGAGAATTTAATATCATCAAGCAAGATGTCTAACGTGATTTTCGACCTTTCCGGAAAAGGCTGGTTAACAAGAGCAGGATCTAAAGGCTGGTTCAATAGAGTGAAAGATGTGCTTTGGCCATTCTAGGTTTCTATGGATTTAGTATTAATACAGGTAACAAACTAATCTCTGTACAAGCCAGTCGACCAAAACCTTGGTACATCCATCTTTAATACAATAACGGTCCTGTGACTTCATTAAAAAATAACGTCTATAGGAAAATATCGACATGATGTGTAATATTTGACTACTAATCTTTCGGGCATATTAACAGATGACAATTAACAATCTCATAAACCTTTTAAAAACAGAGTATTAGTGTTATTAAGAAATAATTTGCTTTTGGTACAAGTATTGCTTTAATAAGGACAGATCCAGTACTACATTAATAATTTTAATCAGGCTAAAAGGACAAATTCATGCTTCGCTATATTTTTTACACTCTTATTTTAACTGCAACCTGTACCTTTTCAGCTATAACGTCTGCACATGGAAGCATAACCACTCGTATTAAAGACATCGCAAGCGTACAGGGTGTGCGGGACAACTATTTATTTGGCTATGGCCTCGTTATCGGTTTAATGGGATCAGGAGACAAAATTGATTTTACAAAGCAGCTGGCGAAGAATGTATTTGAAAAACTTGGTGTAATTTTAACCACTACCGATTTCAGTTCTAAAAATATTGCAGGTGTGCTGGTAACAGCTAATATTCGCCCTTTTGCGAAACCAGGTGATAGAATGGATGTACTCGTTTCATCAATAGGTGATGCCAAAAGCCTGGAAGGTGGAGTTCTTGTACACACTACCCTCCAGGGAATTGACAATGAAGTATATGCGGTTGCACAAGGGCCAATATCTCTCGGAGGTGGTTTTAATGTTGGAGGAAAGGCTGGAGACAAGAGAAAAAATATAGCAACAACCGGCAACGTACCGCAAGGCGCAATGGTTGAAAAAGAGATTCCTGTTCATCTGTTTCATGAAAATACAATCAAATTGAGCCTGAAAGATACTGATTTTACAACGGCTACACGTTTGATGAATGTTATCAACGTTATATACCCGAATTCAGCACAGGCAGTTAGTGCCGCGGAGGTTGAAATTAAACCTCCGCCGGAATTCAGAAATATGGAAAGAATAACCCAGTTTATATCTAAAATTGAAGAATTACCGATTACACCGGATACTTTAGCAAGAGTGGTCATTAACGAAAGGACCGGAACAATTGTCGCGGGAGAAAACGTTAAGATTTCTACGGTTGCAGTTGCGCATGGCAGCCTCACAATCACTATAAGCGAAAATACAGAAGCTTCTCAACCGGGTGCATTTGCCCCTAGCAGTGCGGAGACCAAAGAGCTTGATCGCACAACTATTGATGTTGAAGAGGAGGAGGCAAAACTACACATAATACCTGATGGAGTAAGTATTTCAGAAATAGCGCGCGCGCTGAATGTCCTTGGGGTGACACCAAGGGATCTCATGGCAATCTTCCAGGCCATTCATAAGGCTGGTGCTCTCCATGCAGAACTTATAATTATGTAACATTAATCTGAGGAAGTTATAATGAAAATACCATCCAACAGTGAGTTCATGATAAATGTTGCAAAAACGGATAAATCATTAAATGTATTAAAAAATAATCCTGAATCCTCACAGGAGATTCAAAAAGCTGCCCAGGATTTTGAAGCAGTGCTACTGAATATGGTCCTTAAAGCAATGTGGAAGACAATACCTGAATCTGATTTATTTGAAAAAAATAATGCATCTAAAATATACGAGGGATTTATGCACACATCGCTTTCAGAAGAGATGGCCGGTAACGGTGGTTTAGGAATAGCAAAAGTACTTGCTCAACAACTTAGCAGAGAACACAAAAATCATAACGTAATCAAATGAAAAATAATATCTTGGAAAATCTTCTAGAAAACCTTTCAGAAACATTAGACAGGATGGTCCTTCTGTATAATGAAATATTTCTAACTGCTCAGAAGAAACAGGAATATATTATTTCCGGAGACATAGATAAACTTGAATCAACAATTTATCAAGAGCGCAACCAGGCAGAAACAATACTTCTACTCGAAGAAAAGAGAAGATATTTATTGCGCTCAATAAATCAAACTATTGGAAGCAATAATAACTCTATAAAACTCAGTGTGCTTATTGAACAGCTGCGAGAACCATATAAGAGTAAATTTAAAGAGCAGTTTGACACTATCGTTGAAATTGTTATCAAAGTTGAAGGAATAAATAAAACGAACACAACGCTGACTAAACATTCACTTGAATATATAAACAACCTTATAAAATATATATGTACCGAATCATTAAACGACAATACCTATCAACAAACCGGCAAACTTAAAGAGCCTGAGCTGAATCGAATATTGTTTGAAATTAACGCTTAAACAAATGAATAAACCCGCTGAACCAACTGGACAAGTAAATAATACCAGATTTTACACACTGAAGTTAACATTTGAAAATACTACTACAGGAAGATAACTATGGCTTCATCAGATATTTCAATCGGATTATCAGGACTGCTCACTGCACAAAGTGCCCTTCAGACAATTGGGCATAATATTGTCAATGCCAACACTCCCGGGTACAGCAGACAACAAGTTTTAGTGTCTGCCAGAACCCCAGATGTTATGTCATTCGGGCCTATTGGTTCAGGAGTAACGGTTGACAATATCCAGAGAATTAAAGACGACCTTTTAAGCTCTCAAATAAACAGCTTCACATCTCTTCTGGGAAATGCAGAAGTACAAAATGAATCACTCCGGAACATAGAAGCTATTTTTAATGAATTGTCGGGGACCAGTTTAAACGGTATGTTAGAGAAATTTTTCAGAAGTGTACAGGAATTGTCAACTACTCCTGAACTCGTCAGCACAAGATACCAATTGTTACAAGATGCTCAAAACCTTGTTACCCATAGCTTTCGTTCACTTGACGAACAATTCAGTAACCTGAAGGTCAATATCAGTGAGAGAATAGAATCAAAGGTTGCTAATTTAAATAGCATAACGAGTGAAATTTCATTCTTAAACAGAAGAATTAATGACATTGAGTTAGGTGCAGATAATACCAGTGCAAATGACATGCTGGACAAAAGAGATCAACTTTTAACAAAACTAAGCAAATTGGGTGATATCAAAGTAATAAAAAATAAAAACGACAGTTCTGTTGATGTTCTTCTTGGCGGAACATTGGTTGTAAACAGAAATAGAACAGAGAAAATCACAACAAGTTTAGCAGGTGAGGGTGTTAGAAAAGTCCATGGATTATCAATAGCGGGTTTAAACAGTGGTGAGTTAAAAGGTCTGATGAATATGCAGAATGTAACTATACCTAAATATATGCAGGATATTGATACTCTTGCCGCCAGTTTTATCAAGGAAGTTAACAATGTTCACAGTGAAGGAGTTGGGCTGAGTGGAGGGTTTAGTACTCTAGCAAGTATAAATGCGGTTGATGATAGTAATTCCCCATTAACAAACGCAGAGCTTCCTTATTCACCCTCAGTCAATACATATTCTACGGGTACTGTAACAAGCTCAGATAATGGAGATGGAACTACTACAGTCACTGGAGTTGGTACAACTTTTAAAGTTAATGTAAAAGCAAATGATTGGATCAAACTTAACGATGGAAATGTCTATAAAATCACATCAGTTGATAGTAATTCTAAACTGACTGTAAGTGGTGCATATACCGATGCGGTACCTGCTGCAACCAATATAACTGATGGCAGTCTGTATATAACGGTCACAGACTCATCAAATGCAATCACGAAAACCAATATAAATATTGCTGCGGATGAAACACTAAATACCCTCTCTGCAAAAATTGGAAATATTGCTAATATCAATGCCAATGTTACAAATGGCATTTTGACAATTACTTCAGACAGTGGATATACCTTTAATTTTACAAACGAACTGGACGTCAATCCTGGAACAATTGGTTCCGCACAATCCACTCTTTCCGGTCATTACTCAGGCAACGACAATGATGTTTTCACATTGACTGTTGTTGACGCAGGGACCGGAACAGTAGGGTCAGGCTCTGCTTTAATAAGAGCAACAGATGCAAATGGTAAATTAATAGCAAATCTTGAAGTTGGGACGTCATATGATGCCGGAAGCTATTTACAGATAACGGATGGTGTATCTATAAGTTTTGACAATGGCAGTATAGCAGTTGGTGACAAACTGGCTTTTGACGTCACTAACGACCCGGACACTAGCAACGTTTTAAGCGCACTGGGATTGAATACATTTTTTGAAGGAAATGACGCGTCATCAATTGATGTGGCACAATATATCAAAGACGATGTGACCAGAATTGCAGCTGCTTCAACCAGTTCACCGGGAGATAACACAAACGCCCTCAGACTGGTAAACTTACGAAATCAAACATTAACAAAGGACGCAACCTTCAGCGACTTTATACACGGTTCCATATCTCAATTAGGAATAGAAACTGCGGAAAGGGCCAGTGAAACAAACAGCTTCAAATCATTGCTTACTAATTTAGACAGCCGACGTCAGGAAGTATCCGGGGTTTCAATTGATGAAGAAATGGTAAATACTATCAGATTCCAGCAGGCATTTCAGGCTTCTGCAAAATATCTTTCTACTATCAAAGAAGTAAGTGACTTGCTTATGCAGTTGTAATAGAAAAGGATTTTATTAATATGACTACAAGAGTAAACCTTGAGACCTTCATAAACACAACATTGTCAAATGTTATGCAGAGCACATCTAATATGAACAAGCTCCAGGAACAGATCTCTACAGGAAAAAAAATAAACCGTCCTTCCGATGATCCTGCCGGCGCAAAAAAGATTTTAAGCCTGCGAACGGAAGATCTCCGACTCGACCAATATGCTTCAAACATTAAAACAGCAACACAGTCTTTAGATTTTAATGCATCTGTACTGCAAAACACATCAGATATACTGCAAAGGATAACAGATTTAACAATGCAGGGAGTCAGTGACTCGACAGATCAGAATGGGAAAAAAATAATTGCAAACGAAATAAACCAGTTATTAGAAACAATATTACAGACCGGAAACTCGAAGCGATTGGGACGTTACGCCTTTGGCGGGACGGAGACAACGACAGAGCCATTTGAAGCTACACGCAACTCCAGCGGAAATGTATCAGCAGTAACTTATAAAGGGAACCGGGAAACAATAGAATACAATATTGGTGCGGGCATTAAAGCGGTGGTTAACCTGACAGGAGATGAAGTTTTTATGAGATCAAAGCTTTTTAACACAATTATAAAAATACGTGATAACTTATCAGATGGAGCGGTAACATTTGCCAGAAATGAATTAAACAATCTTGACGCGGCGTCGAAAGACATTCTAAATGGTATAGCTAAAGCGGGAGGAATTGCCAATACACTGGAGCTTTCTGGCAACAGAATTACAGACACAAAGCTTTCACTTCAGGAAGTCTTAGCGTCAACTGAAAGCGCGGACATAGCTGAACTGGTTTTGAAACTATCAGAGCAACAGAACATCTTTGAAGCGTCATTGGCGTCCGGGTCATATATATTTAAAACATCTATATTGAATTATCTCTAACAGTGAGTGAGTGTAACAACAGACAGTAAAAAATTATGTTTATTGTGTCTCCGCCTTAATTAGGACGGAGTGTTATATTTGAAAAATTTATTATAAAGGAGTAGGTTTCAGGTGGTATGATGATTACAGAGTTCAATCCATTTGAAATCTATTAAAGGAACTATGTTATTAAAAACACGTCTATTCGGCGAAATTGATGTTAAGGATGAAGAGGTGATTTATTTCACCAAACCAATCCTTGGATTTGACAATTGCAGAGAATATCTTCTCATGCAGAATGAATCAATATTTCCCACATTCTGGCTACAATCTATTAATGACCCAAATCTCGCCTTTCCAGTTGTATCTCCATTCTCAGTAGACGACAACTACTCAATTAATTTACAATCGCCTGACCTTGAGGATGTTAAACTGAAAAGTATTGATGATGCCCTGGTCCTCACTCTCATGGTGGTACCACAATCCTTATCATCAATCAGGACTAACTTAAGAGCCCCTATCATTTATAATCCTGAAAATAGAATCGCTAAACAACTTATACTGTATGATGAAAAATACCCTATACACTATTACGTGCTAGATAGTTCAAATAATTAGGTATAATTTAATAAGTACATTCTGACAAATAACCTGGAAGGTGACAAATGCTTGTACTAACAAGGAAGTTAGGCGAAAGTATCATAATTGATGAAAATATTCAAATATCTGTAGTAGAGATTAACAAAAACAATATTAAATTAGGGGTTAAAGCGCCAAAAAAAATAACTATTTACAGGCAAGAAGTGCTATTGAAAATAAAGGAGGAAAACGAACTGTCTTCCTCATCCGAAATGGTAGACTTTTTAAATTTCCCACATGTGAATATGGAAAAGTAAATACACTCCAACCTTATTTTTTCGCCTGTATGATGAGAAGAGACGTATAGTACCATTCGGTTGTACAGTATTGCCATGCACCTTGAAACAACACCCACACATACCAACTAAGAAGGTGAATATTCCTCCTGAGCAACTGGTTACCTCCAAAAGTATTATTAAATTTGTTTGCTCTTCAGCTCTACTTTCAGGAAAGTTTTTCCTCCAAATATTGCATATTATTTATACAAAAAAGTATTCTGACAAAATATGAGAAAACCTTATTAATCATGTTAGAAATATCAAAAGGTCATAAGAGTTTATTGTCTTGTTATTTAACGAGTATTTTTTATTAACAATTTAATCTCTTACATATTCGTATCATTTAGGCATGAATTTAGCTGTAATATAAAGGCAAAATTACTATCTTCATTGAAATATAACTGAACTTATTTCTATGTCAGTATAAATAACTGGAGAATGAATCTAAATTGTCTTCGATAAAGGAGCTTTCATGAACACTACAGAGAATATTTTAACGGATATTCATTTTTTTGAAAATGAGTCTGTTTCTTCACTGAATGAGACAGGTACACGGTTAGCTAAAGCAGGTAAAATGCAGGAGGCTGAAGAAAATTATTTAAAAGCGATTGAATTAGACTCACATTATCCACAGAGTTACCATAACCTTGGTATACTACAAGCGGCACAGCAAAGAACAAAAGAGTCAATTCGAAATCTTGAAAAACTAATTGAACTCGAACCGGGTATTGCAAAACATTATTGCAATCTTGGTATTGTATATTATTTAGAAGGATCATTTTACGAGTCTGAATTGTTTTTCTCAAAAGCGTTGGAAATAGATAAAAACCACCCTGACACTCTTTTCAATTTAGGCAAATTACTTTTTAACCTGGAAAGAACAGATGAAGCAATCATATTGATAGAACGTTTTCTCGATATGGACAATGCTGACACAGAAGCAATGTATATACTGAGTATGTGTTTCCGTAAAATAAATAACAAAGAAAATGCTATATTGTATTGTGAAAAAACGCTAGATATAGATCCCGACTACCGAGAGGCGAGAAAAATGTTGAAGGAGCTGAAAGGCCCAGATGTTAAATTTAACATCTCGTAATTTTATTGTTCCATATTTAATTCTAATGTGATTGCGATAGTCATTCTGAAATAGATAGCGACAGTAATAACGGCATTCATTTTGGTAAACAATCTACTAGTATATTTGAGAATGAGTTGACCCTCCCGCTTGAAGTTGACTATTGCTCAATACATTAATCTATCAACCTTTAATATTCAGGAGAGTGAAAAATGAACAATATGCTGACTGAGGGAGAAACATTATTTGCTGATGGTAAAATTAATGAAGCAGAGGAGTGTTTTGTGTTTCTGATAGAACATGACTCCTACTGTAAGGAAGCCTACAATAATCTTGGCGTAATTGCATTCCAGAAGGATGATAAAGTGAAAGCTATTGATTATTTTACCAGGTCTCTGGAAATTGACCCTCTTTACAGAGATACTATTGTAAATTATACCAACCTACTCATATCATTAGATCAACCACAGATAGCTATTCCCTTACTGGAAAAAGTTGTGGAGCTAAACCCGGAAGACAAAGAAACCAAACAACTTCTGGATGACATTCGTCATCTTCATCCAACAAATATTTAATGAATAATAAACTTAAAGAAGGCGAAATATTATTTGCAGATGGTAAGATTGAAGGTGCAGAACAGTGTTTTTTATCTCTGGTAGAAAACGACTCTGAATGTAAAGAGGCCTATAACAATCTTGGCGTAATTGCTTTCCAAAATAATGATAAAGAGAAAGCCATTGATTATTTTACCAGATCTCTGGAAATTGACCCCCTTTACAGAGATGCTGTCTTAAACTATACAAGCTTACTTAGAACACATGACCAACTTCACATAGCAGCTCACCTGTTAGAGAAGATAGCAGAGATAAGACCAGACGATGGAGAGATCACACAGCTTCTAGAAGAAATTCGAACTACCTCCCAAATCAGACTCAAAATTGCTATACTCTGTCTTCCTGGATATGAGTCCTTTCTTCCGGACATTGTTAACCATCTTAAAGCAAGATACGATGTACAAACTTGTTATACAAATAATGAACAGGAAATTAAGGCATCAGTTGAATGGGCTGATATTGTATGGCTTGAATTTGGAAACGATATATCTGTTTATGTTACAAAGAAAGTATCCGCAATTCAGAACAAGACAGTTGTCTGCAGAATACACAGCTATGAAGTTCTGCAAGGTTACTTATCAAATATCGATTTTACAAAGATCGATGTGGCTGTTTTCGTAGCAGACCACGTAAGAGATATTGCATTTGAAACATATCCCTCCATTAAAAATGAAACGAAAACACTTGTTATACAAAACGGCGTTAATCTTGCACAGTTTTCATATTTAGAAAGAACACCTGGTTTTAATCTTGCAGTCGTTGGAGACATCAACAATAAAAAAAATCCAGCAATGTGGATTGAAATCATGAGCAGACTCGTAAGCATAAACACTCAATACACACTTAATGTTGCAGGAAACATTCAGGAACTGCGCTACAAATATTATTTAGAAAATATTATTAACAGATTGGGCCTCGAAAGAAATATTAAATTCCATAGCAGAGTAGAAGACATACCTGAGTGGTTTGAAAGAGAGCGAATTAACTATCTTCTGACTACCAGCGTTTTTGAATCATTCGGTTATTCAATAGCAGAAGCTATGGCGATGGGTTATAAACCATTGATTCACAACTTTCCAGGCGGATATGACAACTGGCCATCAAATTGCATATTCAGTACTACAGATGAGCTAATAAATTTAATACAGAATGGTAACAATTATGACTCTAAAGGATATCATGATTTCGTAAAGGACAGATATTCATTGAATGTGCAATTCGATAAAATTGACATGGTGTTAAACAATTTGACAAACAAGGATTCTAGACAGGCTACCAGAGTTTTTTCAGAAAAACAAAATATCAGCACTGGAAAAGATGTTGCTTCTCCCGGTATAACATCACATACCAGTAACCTTCACAAACCTGACAGGAATTTAATTGTCACAGGTATACCAAGAAGCGGAAGCAGCCTTTTCTCCGTCTTGATAAATAGTATTGAAAATGCAGTCTGCCTGAATGAAATTGTTTATGATGTTCACAAATTACCATATGCTTTTGAAGAAATAAGAAAACGTCTCGTTTTCAAAACCCCCATACCTAATAAATATGATAGCAGAGGTGTATTAACCAGCAATACTCAAGATGGTATCGTAAAAATTGAAGAGAGAGTAGTTGAAATAGTTGATGATAATGTTGTTGTCGGTTCCAAAGTCAATATTCCGTACCTGAACGATATCAGGAAAATTTTAGACTACGGCTACAAGATTATAGCAGTAGTCAGAGATCCTGTATTTACCATAGGAAGTTGGAATAGTAAAAAAACAAGTCATTTGGATGAAGCACGAGTTACCGGAAGCATCATGTCCCCACGCTGGGCCCATATACCATTTACAACAGGAGAAAAGATTGGACGCCAGGCGCAAATATGGGAGTTTTATGCCGAAATAATATGGAGCTTACGTAATAGAATTAAGATTTACACATACGAACAGGTGATTTCAAACACAGAGTGGATTCTAAAAGATGTATGTGAATATCTTGGATTGAATGTGCCTGTAAAGATAGAACCCCTTGAAAGTCTGAACAAAGTATCCAGATATCCTGATATTGCTGAAATCAGGGAAGCAGTAAAACAGTACTGTCCGATCAGCAGGGAATTTGGATACCATCTTTACCGTAGTAACAACGGCCCATACAAACCTCAGGAATATTGGGAAAATCGAGGGACTGATTATGAGGTTGATACAAAAAGTTATAATTCCGACATAGAAATACCAACTCTGGGAAGACTACTTGAAGAATACAACCTGCATGATTCAGCAATACTTGAAGTCGGTTCTGGTTACGGAAGGATCTATCAGGAAGTTGGTATGAAATGTAGCAATTATACCATGTGTGATTTTTCAAACTCTATGCGAAGTGAGTGTAAAAAGAGAACAGGCATTCTCCCTGATTATTGGAACGGTCACAAATTGCCATATCCTGATAATAGTTTCGATCTGGTTATTCTTTTTTCAGTCCTTCTGCATGTACCTGAAAAACAAATTGAGTCTTTTTTTTCTGAAATATGCAGAGTAACAAAAGAATATATTTTTATAGCCACATACACGGGGAATTTGGAAAATCTCGACACTCATGTTTTCAAGTATAATTACAATACATTATTTATCAACTATGAACTGGAAATAACTTTTGAGAAAAAAATTAACAATGGCCTGAGAACTAACTGGTTACTTGAAAAACAGATTCAAAGGCCAGGATATTGTAAATAATCCGCTAACAATACTATGGATCTCAATCCCGTTATTTATACAGACAATCTTCATATTCAACCTCGGTTACTTCCTTCTGGCGAGATTGTTTAAACTCTCATATCAGGACGCCGCCCCTTCCGCTTTAATTGGTGCTTCAAACCACTTTTTGTGATTTGAAAGTGTCAACAATTAGTACAGTTTATTTTACATTGATGTAATAGTATGAACTTTATTACCACATGATAAGCAGTTCTCAAATGATGACACTCTTGTTTCACAGGGTTGTATCTGGTTATTATAACCTGACGTCTATTTCAGTTAAATGACAACTATCTCAATTTATACTTATCGTAACATTGTTAAAAAACAATTAGGAGAATGATGATAAAGAAGATAACAGTAAGTTTGGTATAACCGATCCTCTTAGCGGAGTTACAGACTTGACTCTGAGACTGAACATAAACAGTGCAGACAAAGTAGTTGCATTACTTGATTATGAGAGTAACGGGACATATGACAAAATGATGGATGGAAACCACGATCTTACATTTACGACAGGGTCGATTTACACCGGTTATTTCGGTGCATGGAAGGACTCCTTTTCAGGGCCTGTATGCAAAACACCAACTCGAATAATAATACCCAAAAACTCTCCTGATGGCGATTATACTGTAAACTGGGATGCATCAAGCACTAATGAAGTAACATATATTCTGGAAGAAGCGACAAATTAAAACTTCACCTCTGAGCTGAGAACGGTATATACAGGACCCGATACCACTGCAGACATAACCGGCAGAATCCCATGCCAGACATATTACTATCGTGTTAAGGCAACAAACATCGGTTACGGTAACAGTGTCTGGAAAAAAGGGATAAACAGTTGTAATGTCTCACCGCTTCCTTGAATATCGACAACACCTGAGGATTGAAAATGTCCTCTCTTGTTTTGCCATCCCTATATTGAGTAATCTTTTATCAGAATAGGGATGGCTTGTTTTCCAAGCAGGCCATATGACAAAGGCTGTTTGAAAAACAGCCCCTACAATTTGTGATTCATTTGATGAATGGTATCAATTGTCATTTAACACAACATACCAAAACTACATTTCCGGAAATCCGAAAACCAATTTATATATAGACATTAAATATATAGTTTAGTATCATAAAAAAACTTGTTTTTTACCTGTAAATTAAATTGTACATAAATATTTGATGTGATATTCTGTATGGCTTGATTCTACCAGAGTTTGCAACTTTTTATGGAGATTGAGATGTTTAATACAATACTTGTACCGATTGATTCCTCAGACACGAGCCTGGTCGCAGTTGATTACGCGATTGATCTAGCCAGGTCTTTCAAATCAGAGATAGCAGGGATCTCAATAATTGACATAAAGAAATTAGCCGGTCCATTTATGAGAGATCTGGGGACAAGCATTGGTGGCATGGTACCTTATGGTGATTTCCAGCAGCAGGTACGACAGTTTCTGGAAGACACTGCTACAGCAGCCCTGGATGAATTAGAAGGAAAATGCAACACTGCCGGAATTTCTTTTACACGCACAAAGAAGGAGGGTGTTGTTGCCAGGGAAATTGTCGAATCTGCAAAAAGATGTGACATGATAGCAATGGGAATGGCGGGAGAACATGTATTCTGGCGTGATGCCTTCCTGGGTTCAAACCTGGAATCTGTTGTAAGACAGACACACAAGCCAGTACTGGTAACCCCTGAAAAATATAAAAAAATCACAAAAGTACTGGTTGCGTATGATGCCAGCACGTTCGCAACAAAGGCTTTAATTGCCGGCGTAGACATTGCGCGGCAAATGAAACTGCCCCTGACAGTAGTTACCGTATCTGATGATGAAAAATCTGGTGAAGAGGTCCTTTCTCAAGTAGACGAAAAGCTGAAAGAGAGTGACATCACGTATGACAAGGTCCTTAAAAGTGGTGAAACGGTAAATATGATCCTGGATCTTTGTGATCAGGGTTCATACGACTTACTGGTAATGGGCGCCTACGGCCACTCAAAAATACGAGAATTAATCATTGGGAGTACTACCTTACAGATTATGAGAAAAGTAAATTGCGCAGTATTACTGTGCCGATAAACCAGCTTCTTTCAGTAGATGATGTATGACATTTTAGTTCGTAAAATCTAAATATCTTGTCAACTATATAAAATGATCTCAGGAGAAACTAGATGATATCCTTGAAAAAAATATTATGTCCGATCGACCATTCAGATTGCTCAAAAGAGGCGCTGAAATATGCCGTCACATTGGCAATGAAAGATGAAGCAAAATTGTATCTGCTGCATATAATCGATATACGCTCTTTTAATGAAGGGCTCGAAACGATGTCAACGCAGATACCGGACGAAGAGACACTTGAACAGTTACGAATCAAACTTCTTGATTGTATACCAGAGGAAATTAGAGACGACATGGATGTAGAAGCCATTGTCGCACAGGGTATACCTTTTGTTGAAATTATTAGCACTGCAAAAGAAAAAGAAGTTGATATGATAGTAATTGGATCGCATGGAAGGACCGGCATCTCACATATGATGTTGGGCAGTGTATCTGAAAAAGTGGTAAGGAAGGCTCCATGTCCCGTATTAACAGTCAGACAAACCGGACAGAAATTCACCATGCCCTGACATTTATTATAGAACTATAAACTTCATTTTACAAAATTCAAAATGAAATTGTTACAGATCATCTTAGATAGCTTCTGATACCAGAGGTGTTCAGGCAATAGTTATAAGGAGATAATTGTGAAAAAGAGACCATCCTTAATTGTTGAGTTTGATGATGTTATTTGTGGACATCGTTTCCCGGATGTAGTAAATCCAACAGAAGGTGTTCAGAAAGCATTAAAAACATTGAGATAAGCAGGTTGCCGAATTGTTATCCATTCCTGTCGAACATCATTTAAGTTTAAGGACCTGCTCATTGGTGATCAGGTCGACAGGATTAAGGAGTATGTGACATACTACAAACCACCTTTTGATGATGCCTGGGTGTCTGCCTGACAAGCCGATTGATGTTGCATATATTGATGGCAGAGGAATGAATTTCAAAAACAATTGGGGAAAAATAATTGCAAAATCCAGAAAATATAAATAAGCTGTCCCTCGACTCCTCGTCCGACCCGGCACTGGCGAACGCTCGGGATGTCGTCAAACTGAGTAAAGTCTACGTGTTATAACATTGAATTTCCTATGTATTAAATTATGATTTCCGTTCAATCCGTAAGCAAGCAATATCTCGAACAAGTTATCTTTGACAACATCTCTTTTAACCTGAATACCCGTGAACGCACTGCCCTTGTTGGCAGAAATGGACACGGAAAGACTACATTATTCCGAATGCTCACAGGAGAGGAGCAATGCGATGAAGGTATCATCGCCATTCCAAAAAACTACCGTATAGGATATTTAAGCCAGCATATTAATTTTACAAAACCAACAGTTTTGGAGGAAGGGTGCAGCAGCCTTCCGGATGATCGCAAGGATGATGACTGGAGGGTCAAGAGTGTACTTTCAGGTCTTGGTTTTTCAGAAAATGATTTCGACCGTGATCCAGCGGAATTTTCGGGTGGATATCAAATCAGATTGAACCTTGCAAAGGTTTTGGTCTCAGCCCCGAATCTACTTCTTCTTGACGAACCAACGAATTTCCTGGATATTGTTTCCATCCGCTGGCTGACCGGTTTCCTGAATAACTGGCAAAATGAAATTGTCATAATAAGCCATGATAGAGGGTTCACAGATAGTGTCGCAACTCATACCCTGGGTATCCATAGGCACAAGGTTGTAAAGATCAAAGGGGGTACACAGGAGTATTATGACAGGATATCAAAAGCGGAAGAGATCCATGAAAAACGGCGCCTCAATGAAGACAAGAAACGTAAACAGGCAGAAAATTTCATAAACAGTTTCCGAGCAAAGGCGGGGCATGCCAGCCTGGTACAGTCACGTGTCAAATCCCTTGAGAAGCAGGAAGTTCTGAAAAAACTTGAGAAAATATCCACGCTTTCTTTTTCTTTTAACTCCGCTCCATTCCCTGCTAAAAGCATAATGGAAACTCAGGACCTGACTTTTTCCTATGATGACAACAATTCACCTCTAATAGACCATATTAACTTCAATGTCGAGAGCAATGATAAAATTTGCATCATCGGAAAGAATGGTAAAGGGAAGACAACATTGTTGAAATTACTGGCTGGAATATTATCTCCCTGTGAAGGAAAGATCAGAAGCCATCCTCAAACTAAGGTTGGTTACTATGAACAGGCAAATACAGCAACCCTTAATGACCAACTAACAGTAGAAGAAGAGATTGCCTCAACTGTTTCAAGCATTGAGAGAGGAAGAGTCAGAAGTATCTGCGGTGCTATGATGTTTTCCGGAGACAGTGCTTTGAAAAAAATAAAAGTTTTATCGGGAGGTGAAAAATGCAGAACACTGCTTGGAAAGCTTCTGGTTTTACCAACAAACCTCCTCTTACTTGATGAACCAACCCACCATCTTGATATGCAGTCATGTGAAGCCATGATGGATGCAATAGACAACTTTAACGGCGCAGTACTCATGGTCACTCATAACGAACACATCCTCCACAGGATTGCAAATAAGCTGGTTGTATTTCACCATGATAGAATATTCTTCTTTCATGGTACTTACGCTCAATTTCTTGAACAAATTGGATGGGATGACCAGGATAGTATTACACCAGGAGAAAAATCATCTAAACAGGAAGGCCCGCAAAGCCTGAATAAGAAAGACAAAAGAAAAGTTCGTGCCGAGTTTACTGCCAGACGTTCAAAGGCATTGGCCCCTTTTGAGAAGAAAATAAGAGAGATAGAAAAAAAGATAGAAAAATCTGAACGGGAACTGCACTTAGACACAGAGTCTTTGATTAAAGCATCACAGGATAAGGACGGAGTAACTATATCAAGGTTATCCAAATCAATCAAGCATGCGCAAAACCATATTGACACACTCTATGAAAGTCTTGAAGAGACAAATGAAGAGTACGAACTCAACAAAACGGAATTCGATGAAGAAGCTCGTTCACTGAAATAGCACATGCAAGAATTGAATATGAATTTTCATTGACAAATAGACATCTTCGTTTATGTTATTATGTATATATACGTAATATTTATAAGCTAACAATGAGATTAGAGGAGAAAAACATGCCTTTATACGAATATAAATGCAAAAAATGTGAAAAAATTTCTGAGATACTTCAGAGGAATAATGAAAAAGTTGTTTGCCCTGAATGTGGTAGTAAATCATTAGAAAAACAGTTCTCGGTATTCGCAAGCAGTTCGGCACCCGAATCATCAGCAGCCGGAGGCGGTATTCCCCCATCATCACCTGGTTCGTGCGGTACAGGTTGTTGCGGAATGAGCGGGCATTGATTTAATATTACCCGCTTTATTACAATTTCCAATTTCCCGAAGTCCAATATTACATTGTTCTACTATTACAAACGATTTAACATTTCGAATTAATGGCTAATTTTTTTCAGACCTTGTTCCAGGACATTCTTGCAATTAACATGGTCATCCCACAGGTATCTATCAAAGCCGCAAAAAGTAGGCCAGCACCCTCTATTCCAGACAATCTCAGGAACATTGGATTTTAAACATGTATAGATAATCCTGAAACAAAAGGTCAGAAATACCTTAATTGTTGGTGGTGGATTTATTGCTCTGGAAATGGCAGAAAGTCTTGTCTCGCATGGAATAAATACCAGCCTGATTATCCGTCGTGATCAAATACTTTCAAATTTTGACAAAGATATCTCTCTTTCGGTCCAAAACTATATTAAAACAAAAGGAGTTCAAGTCCTCGACGAAGATATAATAATAGATTTTGAAGCTGATGTAGACTGCAATGTAACAAACGTGATTACGAAGGAGCAGCCCATTCCTGCAGAATTCATCCTGTTGGCATTGGCAACGAACACAACACCTAATGTACAATTGGCAAAGCGTACTGGGATTGAGATAGGCCAGACTAAAGCTATTCATGTCTCTTTATCCGTTTTTAAATAGAAATGATTTAATACTACTATGTTCGATTTAACAGAATTTTCACTACATGATATGTCTGAAGTTGGTGATGCTCTCCAACAGTTAGAGCTAAAGGCGAAAAATATTGATGAGCTGACTGATATGGTAGTCCAGTATTTTTTTGACAACCTTGTCGATACGCGAACCGGAGAGAAATCATCTGTTCTGGTACGTTTCTTCATGACATATCCTTATTCAAGCCTTGACGTAAAATTACGCCAATCAGTCGATAAAATGTTAAATGGCCAGCCTGTTGACCAGGACATGAAATGCCTGAAATTATCAGCTACTGCAGGAGTAAAACCTGAGTGGAACTCAACAATATATTCCAAAGGACACAGAGTTCTTCCACTACAGAATAAAGAT
The DNA here is from genome assembly GCF_002443295.1 of Candidatus Scalindua japonica. Taxonomy (NCBI): domain Bacteria; kingdom Pseudomonadati; phylum Planctomycetota; class Candidatus Brocadiia; order Candidatus Brocadiales; family Candidatus Scalinduaceae; genus Candidatus Scalindua; species Candidatus Scalindua japonica. The sequence continues at coordinate 377,003 of NZ_BAOS01000004.1, forward strand.
ATGCTGAAAAAAAATATCATGGTCCATCAATTTATTGACCAGATGGGTATGGGGATCTCTAACGTACTTAATCCTGATCCAAAACTATCGTCTGAGCTCGAAGGCAGAGTTTTCAATGTCTACCATGTATCCGAGGCTCTCGGAAGTCCATATATTCCAGCCCAGAAAGAGTTTGTAGTGCCATTTGGAGTAAAATCGGCAATGGGTATTGGGGGTATGCTGCCTACGGGGAACTTGTTTGCACTTCTTATATTCTCTAAAACAAAGATCCCTCATAATACGGCAAACTTGTTTAAAAATATCGCATTGAATGTAAGAATGGCGGTCTTGCCTTTTGTTAATGAAAAAATATTTGTCATTGATAAAGAAGAGATTTCGGAGGAAGAGCGGCTCAGATCATTGATAGCGACACAAACAAGTTTATTAGAGGTGTACAAAACTACTGCAAAAAAAACCAGACGTACTGAAAGTGTGTCATTTAATATTGCAAATATAATAGGGAAATTTACAAAGAAGATCTGGTTGTATGTCTGTTTGATTTCCGTATCCGCTTTCTTTCTTTTCATTCACTGGTTAACACATAATGAATTTATGTTACACCTGGCTGCCATTCCAATTGAGATCATGTTTGGTGCATTATTAATTGAAAAGATTTTAGAGAAGAAGAGAAAGACTGAACAATCCAAAAGGTTAATGCACTTCCGGTGTTATCTTTTTCGTTCACGTTTACGTAACATTTTTATTGCAAATCTCAATACACTGAAATTTCCCATAATATCAATATCCAAAATTAAGAGTGCAAGCCTGGAAGATCTGAAACAAATGCGCAAAGAGATCAACCACATCGAATATATATCTTTAGACGCGATGGAAACAATAATTACAGAGTATGTACCCGCATATCACGCATTTTATAGTTTTATGGAGTGGACAATCATTCATGACATAGATTCCGGTTTCGAAAATATGATCTATATTCTACATTTTATTGAAGAAGTTAAGTTGTTTAAACACAACAATCCTGATACACCATATGTTTATGAGGCACAAAGAAACCGGTCATTAATGAAAAAAGTTAAAAAAGTATTAGCCGAAGGTATGTTTAATTTCCTTGATTTTTTAATTGAATTGAAGAGAAAAGACCCTGCACTGTTTTGTGAACTTCTTAGTGATTACGAAGAACTACCACAGGACAATCATATAGTGCATGAACGGAGAAATAGTTAAGAATAGTGAAAAAAAAGATGAGAGAAGAGTACCGATTAATAACACCAATTACCCTTTATTTTTTTAATTCTGCAAATGCTTCTTCTCATATTTATGCATAAATGCCCTATAGTTAGAGAAAGATAGGTGAAAAATTTTATTCATCAACGACTTTCTAATATGAATTGTGCCGTTTTCAGATATATTATCTGAAAGCAACAGTTTAAATCCTTCAATGATTTCACTATCTTCACCTGCATCTACTAATGTCTCTATTCGTTGATGAATAGATTGAATAAATAACTGAAGAACATCCTTTTCAACAATCATCTGCTTCCTCCATATTTTGTCAAGTAAATGTATAAATATAAATAATACTTTATCCATCTTTCTCTTTTCAGGACTCCATATTTTTCATTTCTTTTGTATCGGGTACAATCTTTAAATGAGAAACAACACTATCAGCAAGCCCGCCTGATATTTATGTGCTCTGTACCAAGCAACATGTTGTTCGGTGATCAGTTACATAACCCGCCCATCATTAACTTTAACGGTATATCTAACGTCGTTATCATAAAAATCTATCATTGTATTAGTGATTCCCCCTTTTTTTAAGTTTTATGCAATTAAATATTTTGTCTATTTTTTCTTCTGTACACATCGATTTTTTTCAAAATAATATTATAATCGGAGATTGATCTAAGATTTAGCGCCTTGTGAACACTATGTAATAATTCTTTCAGTTCTAAAGGTTTAAGTAAATAATCATAAGCACCAAACCGTTTAGCGTCAGATAATATCATATTATCCCTACTTGCAGTATTTACGATTACAGGACAGTTAGGATTTGTTTTTTTTATTTCCTTCAAAATATCAATCCCTGTTTTTTCCTCACCCAGATCAATGTCAGTAATTACTAAATCGAAATCTTCCCCGGCCATCTTTTCCATGGCACCACAATATGCATAAGCCGTTGATACGTCATATCCTTTTTGTAAAAGAAAGGTTTTAAGTAATAATACAATATTCTTATTGTCATCAATTATCAATATTTTTTCTTTCACCCTACACCTCTCTTTATGTTTAACCTATTATATAGCCTACGCATAAACACGACGTTGCATAAAACATGAGTTCTATTTATAGTATACTAATAATTTACCTATGCCATATGCAGTCTGCATTTAGCTTCACCCTTCTCCAGGATAAAGTTTATGCATCTGTTCTATAATCATTTCTGACTCATGAATTACTTATTTAGAGAAGAATTAATGGTATTTATATTGTTGAAACTTAATATCTTCACACTGGCATGGTGTTAACTCACCCCCCTTGTATAATGTGCACGTCAGGCAGATTCCGAGGTGTCCTTGGTGTATGTAGATTCTGAAAAAGGCACTGCAAGATGTTTTCCAGGATCTTTTTCCAACTGACTGCCCGACGTGTTTTCTGGCTGGTCATAAAAGATTGGAGGATAAAAATAGTATTTATAATTATTATGTTTTCCACAACAGGTACCGATACCCTTTTTTTATATTTCAGTTTAATGTTACGTTTCTGATACTTTCCTTTTAAACCGGATTAACTGCCTTTGAAAGCAGCTCTTCAATCTTATTTGTTAATTCGGTTAAATCTGAGGATTTAACCAGGTACGCGTCTGCACCCCATATCCTGCAAACATCCTTATAACTATCATATGCAGTATAAATAATAAGTGGAATGCTCTTGAGTTTTTTTAAAATTCTACTCATCGCTTCAACACCACTTATATTCAATATACATACATCCATTACTATTATGTCTGGCGGTCTCGTTTTGACTTTATCAGAAGCGTCCTTTCCATCAGAAGTTATTGTGACATCATAGCCTTCCTGACTGAACTCCTGCTCAAAAAGTAATCGCTGGTTTTTATATTTCTCTACGAAAAGTATAGATGCCATGCTCTCTGGTAATCCTCATTTCTATTAATTTATTTCTGAGATTTATTAGCAATATTCATACTAACTACTTACATCATACAAATGGTATACCAAAAGAGTATTGTTTAATCACATCCTGCTTTCCGTATGTTCAAATGGCTTTATAGCAGGTAGCTAGGTATGTAGAAATAATATGATATCCTGCGAGAAAGATGTTACGAGACTTACACAGATGTATAACCTGCACAAAGTGTGCAATACACAATTTGTGCAGATGCACAGTTAAATTGAGGGCTTTTCAGGATGCAAATTACATTCTTTGATTTTGTTGTAGACAGTCCTTCGGGATAAACCCAATAATTTAGCGGTAGTTGTCTTGTTCCAATTTGTTTTTTCCAATACCTGTAAAACCCGGTAACACTCTTCACTCTTTTCGTCAATAACGTGAAAAGATATTTTCTCTCTCAGTTCAATCGGAAGGTCTTTAACGGTAATGACTCCAGTATTGCAGACAACAAAGGAGTGCTCTAATGCATTCTCTAGTTCTCTGATATTTCCCGGCCACTCATATTCCATAAATATCTTATAAACGTCGTTAGATATAGTGCTAATACTCTTTTTTAACTTGTGGTTGAATTTTTCAACAAAGTTATCTACAAGTAGAGGGATATCTTCTATCCTGTCTCTCAGTGGCGGTGGAGAAAGGGTTACTACCTTCAACCTATAATAAAGATCTTCTCGGAATTTCCCCCGTCTGACTTTCTCTTTAAGGTTTTGATTAGTTGCCGTTACGATTCGCACATCTACCTTAACTGGCGTTGAGTCACCAACACACTCAAATTCTTTATCCTGAATGACCCTGAGTAGTCTTTGCTGCACACCTAAAGAGACGTCACCAATTTCGTCCAGAAAGAGTGTCCCTCCATCTGCTTTCTTGAACCTGCCAATTTTATCTTTAACAGCACCGGTAAAAGCGCCTTTAGTATGTCCGAAAAGTTCACTTTCAAGAAGTGTTTCTGTCAGTGCGGAACAATCTACCTTTACAAACGGCCCGTGACTACGAATTCCGCCGTAATGCAGTGCTTCTGCTATCAGTCCTTTCCCAGTGCCACTTTCTCCGGTAATGAGTACTGTTGTATCAATATTATATAAATTCTCCATCAAGGAATAAATCCTCTGCATTTTTATACTATCGCCTGTAATCTTGAAAAAACGTTGTCGCTTTCCCATCTCCTTTTCTAAATTTGACACATGAGTTTCATCTTTAACTACCATAACGCAACCAAAGCGGCCATCTTTCTCATCTATTAGAGGATATGTATTCAGGCTTACCAACTGTCCTTGATGCTCTTTATGTTCACATTCTGTTCGATGTGTTTCTACAGGCAGCTTCTCTAAAATGGTCTTATTAATTGCCTCAATACAGTGACCACAACACAATCCTCGAATAGAATCTTCTAATGTCATACCCAGGGCATCTTCACACTCAATGCCGCAAATATTCCTGGCGCCTTCATTGATCTCAATAATCCTTAAATCCATATCAACGGCGATGATGGCATCTTTGACACTCAAAAAAATGGCTTTTAGATTGGCATGATTCCTGTTTCTTTCATCAACCAGAGTTTTATGACTTAAAGCCAGGTTGACAACACGTAACAGTCTCTCTTTTTCCAGTGGTTTTGCTATATAGTCGAATGCGCCGAGACGAACTGCTTCAGAAGCGGAATCTATACTCCGGACTCCCGTAAACATAATGACAGGACAGTTTAAGCGTTTTTCGTTAACATTTCTCAAGATATCAATGCCACTCTTTTCCTTTAAAACTATATCAGATAAAACGACATCAATGTGTTCCTTATCAATTATTTGTATCGTCTCTTCAAAACTCTCAGCCTCAAATACGTCATGTCCTTCTTTTAATAGAAATTCCTTGACGGTTATTCTAATTGATTTCTCATCATCAATTATCAGAATTTTTGCTTTCATCACTATTTTTTATTTTGTTACCGGTAGATCAATGATGATCTTAGTAAATTTTCCTTCTACGCTTTCAAGGGTCATCTTACCTCGATGGTTGTCAATTATCTTTTGACAAATACCCAAACCCAGGCCTGTTCCTATAGAACTCTGTTTATTAGTAAAAAAGGGTGTTGTGACATTACCTATTATTTCATTCGGTATTCCGATTCCATGATCATGGAATATAAAACGGACATATTCTCTGTTCTTTATTGCGATTTTTTTACCTGAAATTTCAAGTATTTTACCCACGTCTTTACCGGGATACTTTTCATTTAAGGCAAATCGCGCATTTTGCACAAGATTCAAGAAAACCTGCTGAAGCTCTTGACTATTTCCATATATTTCAGGTAAATCTTTTGAAATATTACATTTTACGATAAGATTCTCTCTTTTCAACTGTACCATCATAAGTGTTAAAGTATTATACAAAGCTTCATCAATGTGAATATCATCTTTTTTTCCAATCGTCCTCACAGATAAACAAAGAAGGTTTTTGGTTAACATTGCTATACGTCGACTTTCGTCAATAATGATATTGCTAAACTTACCTAATCTATTATTATCACCACATTCATCCATAATAAGTTGCGCGCAATTTATTATACCATTAATAGGATTGTTGATCTCATGTGATAAACCCGCTGCCATCTCTAAAACTAAAACCATCTGCTCCATTCGTATTGCTTCTACCTGGAACTTTCTTTTCTCAGTGATGTCCCTTATAATCCCCAATGTTCCAATTAATTTATTATGCTTCCTATTGTCATCTTTTTCATAATAACCCGTGGCTGTAGCTTCGCAAACTAAAAATTCAGGTATTTCGACCTCCTTGCTATTACTTCCTCCTCTCTCCAGGGCATTATATAACAACCGGATCTCCAGGTTTCTTGTCATTCGATCTTTAGTCCTTCTTTCATCAAAAAAAACCAAATTAAGTTTATTTTTATTTTTTCTGTTTTTTAGTTTTTCTAAGAAAATATCCCTGCTGAATAATTCAATATCATCGGGATGTAATATAATGTTAAAATGTTTTCCTATAAGACCTTCCGGTTCATAACCAAACATTCTGATCGAATCATTTACAAATGTAAAATATCCATCCATGTCGATTGTATAGACTATATCGGGAATGGCCTGTAAAAGGACCCTGTATTTTTCCTCGCTAAGCCTTAATGCCTTAGTCACCTCCTTACGAGCGGTGATGTCCTCCGCCACTTTAATGAAATTAGTAATAACTCCGTCAGGGCCTTTCATAGAAGTGATGGATACAGACTCCCAATAGAGTTCACCATCCTTTTTCTTATTATGAAATTCACCGTGCCATGTTCCACCGGCAGTAATAGTTTCCCAAAGTCGTTTATATTCTTCGTTTGATGTTTCACCTGATTTTAAGATGCGGGGGTTACGTCCAATTACTTCTTCCGGACGAAAACCGGTCAGTTGGGTAAATTTGGGATTAACAAATTCAATGTTACCTTTGGCGTCTATAATCATAAAAATTCCTGGACTCTCTTTTATTGCCATAGATAACTTGTTTATCTCCGCCTCAACTCGTTTGCGCTCGGTGATGTCTCGGATAATTGCCGTAGATAGCTGGGATTCGTTTCCAAGCTTTTGATCGGTAATAGATATTTCTATTGGTATTTCAACACCGTCTTTCGTGATTCCTGAAAGTTCTGTTGTTCTGCCTATTATTCTGGCCCCACCTGTCTTCAAATATTGCTCTACTCCTGTATCATACTCATTTCTATATTTTTCAGGAATAAGAGTTTTTATCGATTGTCCAATAATTTCACGTTTTGAATATCCAAAGATCCTCTCCGCTGATTTGTTCCATTCGGTAATTGTTTGATTGAGATCACAAACAATTGCGTCTTCCGCAGTTTCTATCAGATTACGATATTTTGTTTCAGATTTAATCAGCCCTTTCTCTATACATTTCAGTTCAGTAATATCAGTCATTATTAACCTGCATTGCTTCAAATTTTCATCTGAATTACATTCAAGTGTAGATGAAAGTTGCACGTAGAGTGTTGTACCGTCTCTCTTATCCATATTTAACCCAAACAATTTACATTTTTTTATTGTAAAAATATGCTTTTTATACAGATAATATTTATCCTGATCTTCTCTGTTGATGAATGATGTCAGTTGCTTTTTTATCAATAGACTTTGTTCCATTCCCAGCATCAAAGCGCCTGTTAAATTAACGTCCCGAATTACATCATCCTCACTTATTGTAAAGTATCCAACTGGAGAATTATTATAAAAATCATAATATCTATTATGGGACTCTTCAAGTTCAGCCTGATCTCTTCGAAGTTCTTCATTTTGTGTCTCAAGCTCTATCTGGTGCACCTGAAGTTCGTATGCCAGTTTACGAACTTCTTTATCTGACAGGTTCTCTGTTGGAATCATTCCCTGTTTTAGTTTTTTCTCTGCTCTTTTGCGTAGATCAGATGTTTTTTGCTGGCCATACTGTTTTTTTTATTTTCTTTATAATCTTTATGATTCATCCCTGATTCCATTTTTATCACCTTCTTTTGCTTCTTCTTTATATGAACAGTTATGTCTTAATATAGCAAATTTGAGATACTTACGTGTAGTCTTTCTCATCGAAGTAATAAAATGCAACACACCTTAAAAATTATCATTTTCTATCGCCTTAATTTTCTCAATCCTTCGTTTGTGTCTCTCTTCATTACTAAACGGTGTCTCAAGCCAGAGCTTTACCAGATCTTTTGCCTTTGCAATACTTAATGTCCTGTTGCCTAAAGATATAATGTTTGCGTCGTTATGTTTCCTTGACATTTCAGCGCTATATTCATCATAAACAACCGCTGCTCTGATACCTTTTACTTTATTGGCCACTATCGCTTCTCCCTGACCGGAACCTCCAATAACGATTCCACGTGAATCCAAACCTCTGTTAACATCTTCGGCCACAGTTTTAACAACAGGGTAAATAAAATCAGGATAATCATCAGCCTCATTAAATTCAAAAGCCCCCTTGTCCTCAACTTCACAACCCAGGTTTTTAAGGAATATTTTCAGATCCTCTTTTAATTTAAAACCGGCATGGTCTGTACCAACATATATTTTCATAACTGCTAATCCATTTTCAAAACTTTTGCGCCACGTATCTTCTTTGACTTTAACTCCACGAGCGCTTGATTTGCATCTTCCAATGCAAATTCCTCTGTTTCAGGCTTTAAAGAAATTTCTGCTGCAAGTTTCAGAAATTCACTTATATCTCTACGGCTGACATTAGCGACGCTTTTTATCTCCTTTTCCATCCATAGATGTTTTGGATAATCAATCTGTAAAAGAGAATCTTTGTCAATTTCCTCTTTACGTATGGCATTTATCACCAACCGCCCCCCTGTTTCAAGATTTTTTAAGGCCTCAACTATTGGTCTCCAGACAGGTGTTGTATCAATAATGCAATCCAGCTTTTCAGGGGATGCCTCTTCAGCAGCACCTGCCCATACGGCACCAAGTTCCTTAGAAAAAACCCTTTCAGCTTCGCTCCTGGCAAAAACAAAAACCTTAGATTCCGGAAATCTATGCCTGGACATCTGTAACACAAGATGAGCTGAAGCCCCAAATCCAGTAAGACCAAGGTTTTGACCGTTTTGAAGTCCGGTCAACTGAAGCGAACGATAACCAATAGCGCCGGCACACAAAAGAGGAGCCGCCTCTGAAAAAGAAAATGTATCTGGTATCCTGAAAGCATAATGCACAGGTACAACCATGTATTGTGCATACCCCCCGTTCACGTCTCTTCCTGTGGCCTTGAATTCGTGACACAGGTTTTCATTTCCATTCAGACAAAACTTACATTTGCCACACGAGGAATGAATCCAACCAATCCCTACTCTGTCGCCAATAGTAAATGCACGGGAATTTCCTCCTGTTTTTTCAACAGTTCCAACGACCTGGTGTCCCAGAACTACCGGCAAAGTATGAGGAGGAGTTCTCCCCTCAATTTCATCTAATTCTGTATGGCACACTCCACATGCTGAGACCCGGATCAGTATTTCTTCTTCGCTTGGTATAGGATCTGGTAAGTTTACCAATTCCAGAGGTGCTTTATTCTCTGAGATACTACACAGTTTTCTTAAGATCATCGTCTTCATAATTTATTCAAAAACCACAACATTTCATGAAATGTACCAAAACTATGTCGATCAAAATCCATTACCAGTCTCGGCAAATCTAAAAATTCCTCTGTTTTCAGCTCGGCGGGCAGAGGAGCAGTCGGCTCAATTTCACCTGATCGAAGGATATCACTATATTTTTGGTTCAATTTATTAACTTTTTCACGACTCAAAGGCATATTCAACCTTATAACAGTCTTGTCTCCAACGTATCTAATTGAATGATAGACCCGGTAAAATTTAAGTAACTTATCAACCGCCTGTTCAATAGTATTAACACGTATAAGTAAGCTTAAATCATTACGTGAAACAAACCCTCTTTCATACAACTCTCGTGTTACAAAATCCATCATACGATTCCAATACTGTGAATGTATATGATCTATTAATATGATTGGGCGCGGCTTGCTTTTGCCTGTCTGGACTAATGTGATAGTCTCAAAACATTCATCCAAAGTACCAAATCCTCCGGGAAGTATAACTGTTGCATCAGACTCTTTAAGAAAAAAGAGCTTTCTGTTAAAGAAGTACTTAAAACTGACAGCTTTTTTATCACCATCTGAATATGGGTTGTACATCTGTTCAAAAGGAAGCTTGATATTCAAGCTGAAACTCTCTTCTCGACCGGCCCCTTTATTACCAGCTTCCATAATTCCTGGTCCACCACCAGTGATTACCTTAAATCCTTTTTTTACAATAAGCTCTGATAACTTTACCGTCATCTTATACTCATCTGAATCATTCCGGGCCCTCGCAGAGCCAAAGATCACAACCTTTCTTTTATCCCTGTATGGTCGGAAAACTTTTGAAGCATAGCGCAGCTCTTTCAACGCCATATTTATTAATTTCAAATCACCACGATCATCGTTCTCCAACCCCAGCTTAATAACAGTTGTCAACATCTCTTCTATTAAATTTATATTACTTCCGGAATGAGAAGCAATTGCTAAATCAGCAATAATCTCATCTAGATCTTCTCTACCTGTTTTATACTCTTTTTTTTCCCCATTCATTAGAACTAAAAACCTTATTTAACTTTATATCTACATACTGATAAGACTTTGACAACATGACCATTTCTAATAATAGAATTCAATCTTCACTTACGCAAGTTTTAATATTTTAATAATTCATTTCTAAAAAAACAACTTGTCATCTGAATAGGTAATATATAGATTATCAACGAACAATCATCTTGCATTTTTGTCTATCTCTTCTTAGAATTAAAGTTATATTATCTTCTTTTTTTTTGGAAAAATTATGTGGGATTATTCAGATAAAGTAAAAGAGTATTTCATGAATCCTAAAAATGTCGGGGTTATTGAGGACGCCAATGCGGTTGGCGATGTCGGCTCAATTACATGTGGGGACGCTCTTAAACTGATGTTAAAGGTTGAAGATGGAACAGAGAAAATTGTGAACGCTAAATTCCAAACCTTTGGGTGCGGCAGTGCCATAGCATCATCTTCGGCCCTGACTGAAATGATAATAGGAAAAACAGTAAAAGAAGCTGAGAAAATAACAAACCAGGACATAGCAGATTATCTCGGAGGACTACCTAGAGAGAAGATGCACTGCTCGGTACTGGGAAGAGAGGCCCTGGAAACCGCTATCGCTAATTATCGTGGTATTGACCTTAAACAACTAAAAGAAGATGAGGGTCCTCTTGTTTGCCAATGCTTTGGTATACACGAAAAGTTTATTGAAAAAGTTGTTACGGAAAACAGTTTAAAAACCGTGGAGGAAGTGACAAACTATACAAAGGCAGGCGGAGGATGCCAATCCTGTCATCCGGCCATTGAAGATATAATAGAAAAGGCATGGAGAGAAAAAGGCAAGTTTCTTCATGTCAGAGAAGAGGCCCCAAAGCATAAACCGGTTATGACAAATCTTCAGAAAATTGCCCTGATTACAGAGACCATAGAGAAGGAGATTAGACCGGCCCTGGCACAGGATGGCGGAGATATTGAACTTATAGATATAGCTGGCAATGAAGTCTATATTGCTCTCAGGGGGCAATGTGCCTCCTGTATAAGTGCTGCTTATACAACAGAGAACATTGAAGACAAATTAAGAGAATTGGTTTCACCGGATATAGTAGTACATCTGCAAAGTGATTAATAAAGTGACTAAAGTTAAGGTAGAATACAATTGAAAGATTCAGGAAGTAAGGAATTGGGAAATGAATAATAAATCAATTAATTTCTAAATTCCTCAACCCTTGAATTCCCTGATTATTACTAAGGAGTCATTTCTGTGAAAAAAGTTATTTATATGGATAATAATGCCACAACAAAGGTAGATGAAATGGTCTTTGAAGAGATGAAACCTTATTTTATCAGCCTGTATGGTAATCCGTCCAGTATGCATACCTTCGGTGGGCAAGTGGGTAAAAAGATTGAAGAAGCCAGAGAAAGGGTTGCACGGTTGATTGGCGCGCATCATACAACGGAAATAATATTTACAAGCTGTGGCACAGAGAGTGACAGCACGGCAGTTTATTCTGCCCTTCAGGCATTTCCTGAAAGGAAGGAAATTATCACAACAAGAGTTGAACATCCGGCAATCATCTCATTATCGCCGCATCTCGAAAAACAGGGGATTGCAGTAATACAGCTTAAGGTGGATAAATATGGTAACCTTGATTTGAACGAATATGATCGTTGTCTTAACGAAGAAACCGCACTCGTGACTATTATGACTGCAAATAACGAAACGGGTGTAGTTTTTCCCGTAGAGAAAATGGCACAAATGGCAAAGGAGAGAGGAGTTCTTTTCCATACCGATGCTGTTCAGGCGGCAGGCAAGATTCCGATAAATATGAAAAACAGCGCGATAGATATGCTGTCCATATCCGGACATAAACTCCATGCTCCGAAAGGCGTCGGAGCATTATATCTAAGGAGAGGAACAAGGTTTCGACCATTCATGAGAGGTGGTCATCAAGAGAGAAACCGAAGGTCCGGAACGGAGAACGTAACATCTATTATTGGACTTGGCAAAGCGGCAGAGATTGCTCAGGCTCATATTGAAGAAGAGAACATAAGGGTCAAAGAGATGAGGGATCTGCTGGAAAAAGAAATCCTTAAAAGAGTTCCAAGAACTATACTGAATGGGGACAAGAACAACAGACTTCCCAATACTACTAATATCAGCTTTGAGTTTATCGAGGGCGAAGGGATTCTCCTTCTTCTTAATGAACTCGGTATAGCCGCATCATCGGGCTCGGCCTGTACCTCTGGTTCTTTAGAACCGTCTCATGTATTAAGGGCAATGGGAGTACCCTTTACTGCGGCCCACGGTTCAATAAGGTTTTCTCTCTCCCGATACAACACTATGGAAGAAGTGGGCTATGTTATAGAGAACCTCCCTCCGGTAATCGAGAACCTCCGGTCAATATCACCCTACTGGAAGGATGGCCGCCCAATCCCGGAATTTGAACCTCAATATAAATAACAGGCAGGCAGGTTAATTACAATGAATGATATCTATATTAATAAAAAAGACCTTAAAAGTTTTTGTGATAAACTGAAAGAGAGATATACCGTTTATGGTGTAAGACAGAAAGAGGAAGGTTTCTATGTCTTTGATGAAATAGATGAATTTTCAGATCCGCTCAAAGAGTATAAACCAACAATTCTGCCACCAAAAAAATATCTTTTCCCTCAACAGGAGACTCTTTTACGATTTGATACACAACCACATCCGGATGTAAAGCCGGTTATTGAGTCAAAAAAACAGGTACTATTTGGTGTCAGACCATGTGACATTCACGGAATCAGCCTGCTGGACAAAATATTTACCACCGACCACGAAGATAAGAATTACACTCAAAAACGGGCCGATACCATCATCATTGGTATAGACTGCCTTGAACCCTGCTATGAACACGCCTACTGTGCAATTGTTGGATGCCTGGACGTTGATGACGGTTACGATATTATGATGACTGATATCGGTGATAGTTTGTATACATCGGTTAAAACAGAAATGGGAGAGGAAATAGTAACAAATTTTGCTGAATATACAGTCGCAGGTGAAGAAGAGCGGCAGAGGTTTCGGGAATTAAGGAGTGAAAGAGAAGGCAAATTCGAGAAAATGATAAACACGGATATATCCAATCTACCACTTCTCTTTCAAAATGCAGATAATGACCCTGTCTGGGATGAATTAAATGACAAGTGTCTTGGATGCGGACGCTGTAACATTGTATGTCCTACCTGCTATTGCTTTGACGTATATGATTGCATGGAGTTATCTATGACATCGGGAGAAAGATGTCGCGAATGGGACGCATGTACTCTAAAGGATTTTGCAGTTGTATCTTCGGGAGAAAACTTCAGGTCAACAAGAGGACATAGATTAAGGCACAGATTTAATAGAAAGTTCAATTACTTAATGACAAAACATAATACCTCTTTCTGCGTTGGTTGCGGAAGGTGTTCAAAGACGTGCCCGGTCAATATTGACTTAGTAGAGACAGTGAATGCCGTAATTAAAAACAATAAAAACCATGAAACAGAATAATTCTATTTTTCTACCGGATATTGTAGAGGTGATAAGTACACGTCAGCTTACCGAGATGGAAAGATATATTGAGTTAAAAATAGATGACACCAGCGGGTTTACCTTTAATCCGGGACAGTTTGTCCAGCTTTCGGTTTTTGGTATCGGCGAAGCCCCTATATCAATATCATCTTCTCCTAATAATAAAGACGCTATTGGTTTGTGTGTGAGAAAAGCAGGAGATGTCACCTCTGCCATTCACAAATTGGAAAAAGGCTCGTATCTCGGCATGAGAGGCCCTCTGGGCAATGGATTCCCAGTAGAAGAGATCAAGGGCAAAGACCTTTTGTTTATAGCCGGCGGTCTGGGATTAGCACCTCTGCGCTCGCTAATTAACTATGTCCTTGAAAAGAGAGATGACTTTGCAAAGATAACTATTCTGTACGGTGCGAAGAATCCCGGAGAGATGTTGTTTACAGAAGAACTTGAGTTATGGAGAACAAGAGAAGATATAGAATTAAACATGACGGTTGATAAGCCGGATAAAGACTGGTCCGGTAAATCAGGGGTCATTACAAGACTTATTCCCCCTTTAACAGTATCACCTGCTAATACCTATGCACTGGTAGTCGGACCTCCGGTAATGTATAAATACGTCCTTCTCGAACTTCAGATAAAACAGATACCTGAAACCCAGATTATCATGTCATTAGAGAGACGTATGAAGTGCGGTGTAGGAAAATGCGGTCATTGTCAAATAAACGGAATGTATGTCTGCATTGAGGGTCCTGAGTTCAGCTACAATACATTAAAATTTCTTTCGGAGGCTATATGACAAAACCAAGAGTAGCTTTTTTCTCATTTTCAAGCTGTGAAGGCTGCCAATTGGTAGTGCTCACCATTGAAGAACATCTTCTTGAACTCGCCAGTTTGATCGACATTGTCTCTTTTAGAGAAGCGATGAGTGAAAGAAGTGAGAACTATGACATTGCATTTGTAGAAGGCAGTATCACAACAACCGAGGAAATTGAAAGGATCAAAAAAATACGAAATACCGCCAACGTCATTATAGCATTAGGTGCATGTGCTACAATTGGCGGCATTAATAGTCTGAAAAACCAATTTGAAATGGATAAGGTTAAAGAGATAGTATATGGTAAAATGGCGGGAAATTATGAGACTATCCCTACAAGACCAATTGAGGCGGTAATAAAGGTGGACTACAAGATACAGGGATGCCCGATCGACAAAGATGAATTTCTTGAAATAACCAAGGCAATTTTACAGGGGAAAAAACCCCGTACACCTGATTATCCGGTTTGCATTGAATGCCAGATGAGAGAAAATGTCTGCCTTTTTGAAAAAGGAATGGTCTGTATGGGACCGGTTGCAAAAGCAGGATGCAAGGCCATCTGTCCAACTTACAATGATGGTTGTGTTGGATGCCGTGGTCTTATTGACGACCCAAATATGTCATCGCATAAGAATCTTTTAAGTGAGCATGGATTAACTGTTGATGATGCTATTTCTCAATATATGTTGTTTGGGGGAAATAGTAGAGAGAAGTATGAATAATAAGAAACGTTACTATACAGAGTGTGGTAACAAGTAGTTAAGGGAGCTAAATTTTCATGCATGATTTTCACGTAGGTATTGAACACATAACGAGAGTCGAAGGACACGGAAATATAATAATCGACGTTAAGGAAGGAGAGATCAGAGAACTCCGGATGGATATCGTTGAGTCGCCGCGGTTTTTTGAGGCGATGGCGCTTGGCAGGTCTTATAAAGAAGTAGCACATATAACCTCACGCATCTGCGGCATTTGTGCTGTTACTCATACCACAACATCAATAAAGGCCATTGAATCCGCACTCGGTTTCAAACCATCGCAACATACAATACAGCTAAGGAAACTATTGCTTAATGCTGAATACATACAGAGCCATATTCTCCATGTTTATTTCCTGACAGCACCGGACTTCTTTAGAGTTGGCAGTGTATTTGGTATGGTAAAAGACAATAAAGAAGTTGTATTAAGAGGCATGCGAATTAAAACCATCGCAAATGAACTGTGTGCATTGGTCGGGGGCCGGCATATCCACCCTATTACGCTGAAAGTAGGCTGTTTCTCAAAAAGCCCTGATCTCAAATCTCTGGCCGAGTTTAAAAAGAAAATAGAGGGATCAAGGCAGGACATAGAAGAATCGATAGAATTCTTTAAAAACCTGGAGACACCTGAATATGAAAGAGAAACAGAGTATATTTCACTTACCAATCCTGACGAATATGCCCTTTATGACGGCAATATTAAATCCAGTGATAATAACGATGAAACAGAACCCGCGAACTATCTTGACAAAGTCAAAGAGTTTATAGTTCCGCACTCAACAGCAAAACACGCAAGGTCCAATAGAAAATCATATATGGTAGGAGCTCTTGCAAGAATTAACAACAACTATGAACAACTGCACCCAAAGGCCAAAGAAGCTGCTGAGGAGATGGGATTAAAACACCCCTGCTACAACCCTTATATGAATAATATTGCTCAGGTCGTAGAAACAGTACACTGTCTTGAAGACAGTGTCAGTATAATTGATGATCTTCTCTCAAGTAATCTGAAAGACGAGAAGGTAGAACTGGCAACTGAATCAGGGCATGGTGTAGGCGCTACAGAAGCACCCAGAGGTACATTGTACCATGAGCACAAAATAGATGATAATGGAAAGATTACCTATGCCAACTATATCATTCCAACCAGCCAGAACCTGGCAAATATAGAAAATGACTTAAGATCTCTTATTCCAAATATACTGGATCAGCCAAAGGATGATATAATTCTTGACATAGAGATGCTTGTAAGGGCTTATGACCCATGCATCTCATGTGCGACACATTTGATGAAGGTAAAATTTGTAAATGAATGATGAGAAGAGAATAGTAGTTATTGGAATAGGTAATCTATTACTCATGGATGAAGGTATCGGCATCCACACAATCAATGAATTAGAGAGATGTGTTCTTCACAGGAATGTCACAATATATGATGGAGGTACTGGAGGGTTCAAACTTATCGATCTCATGCAGGGAGCTGACAAAGTAATATTTATTGACGCAATTGAAACAGGCAAGTCTCCCGGGACTATTATCTCATTTAAATCAGAAGAGGTAAAATCACTCTACCGAAAGAAAAAATATTCGTTGCATGATACTGATATCCTGGAAGTAATAAAAATGACAGAATTCCTTGATAATCCCCCTGAAATACAAATAGTGGGTATTCAACCAAAGATAATTGATTACGGTACTATTCTTTCAAAAGAATTGTCTGATGCAATGCCTGATATAATTAATTCTGTACTTAAAGAAATTAAAGACGTTTGCCGTGCATCGTCTGTTTAGCAATTATCCTCCCATTCGAGAGGATTCCAGAGTATGTACTCCTCTCGAATGGGAGGAAGGAGCTGACATATATGAGAAATAAAAAAATACTGATAATTGATGATGATCCGGATATCGTTGAGGCGATGAGGATGCCCCTTGAGGCAAATGGTTATAACGTAATTTCTGCAAGTAGCGGTAAAGATGGACTGCAGAGAGCAAAAGAGGAAGTTCCTGATTTAATAATTCTTGACGTAATGATGGAGAACGATACAGCAGGGTTTCATGTGGCATATGAATTAAAGAGTGAAGAACCGGATTCCGAATATAAAGATTGCAGAAACATCCCGATACTGATGATAACTGCCATATCTCAAAAAAAGGGTATGAGCTTTTCACCTGACAATGATGATACCTTCTTGCCGGTTGATGGTTTTATCGAAAAGCCGGTCCAGCCAAAGGATCTGTTGGAACGAGCTGCAGAATATCTAGCAGTAAAAGAGTAGATTTGTCACGAGTTTACATTAAATCAGATTTATATATTCAGGGAGGCAAGTCTCCATGCCGCATAATATTCATTCACCGGAAAAATCCTCACAGGAAAAAGAGTTGGTTGAAAGCCTTTCAAGATTTATAAATCTTCGTTGGATTATGGCAGTTATGATATGCATCACCTCTGTATTTGCCAGATTTATCTTGAATATCAAACTGCCTCTTACATCAATACTCACTATTACGTTTTGCATTATGATGTTTACATTTGTCTGTTTCTATTTCCAGAAACAGGTAAAATCATATGAACGTTTTGCTAATATACAGATTTCTGTAGACTGGATAGCCCTGATATCCCTTGTACATTTCACAGGAGGTATTGAAAGCCCCGTAATCTTCTACTTTATATTTCATGTAATTATTGCGTCTATCCTGTTGTCAAAAAAGGAGTGCTATCTTCAGACTGGATTTGCAGTGTTATTAATAATCTCTCTTTCAATTCTGGAATATTTCCACATTCTCCCTCATATTCATATTAAAGAACTTTTCCCGGTTCCTGTTTATAATAATGGTCTTTATCTCCTGTCAGTAATATTCTTCAGTATTACGTCTTTATACATTTCCGCATACCTGGCAACATCTGTCAATAAGCGTCTAAGGAAGAGAGAGAATGAAATTATTTTCCTTAAAGATAGTATAACTGATGCATACAATAAGTTGGAACTGGTAGACAGAGAGAAGAGTGAATTCACATACAAAGTTACACACGAACTCAGATCTCCACTAAGCGCGATTCAGAGTCTATTAAAGTCAATCGAAGAGGGTTATGCCGGAGAGGTTCCACAAAAAGCCAGAGAGTTAATTGCCAGGTCTGAAAAAAGGACAGGTTTTCTATTAACGCTTGTTAATGATCTGCTTGATTTAGTTAGTGGGAAAAGAGAAAAACCGAGTGAAAAAGAGATAGGACCGGTAGATGTAAATGAGTCATTGCAGGGAACGCTCCATCTGATGCAGGAGAAGTCTAAGAATAAGGGTATAGAAATATCAATAAATTCCGATTTGAAACCTTCATACCTGAATGTAGACAGGGATGATCTGGATATTATCATGACAAATCTTATTGATAACGCAATAAAGTACACAGAAAGAGGAGGTAAAATAAATATTGACAGCAGAATGACAGGAAAAGAAATTATTGTTACAATATCTGATACTGGAATTGGCATACCTGAAGAGGACTTAGATAAGATCTTTGATGAGTTTTATAGAGCTGAAAATGCAAAGGATATTGAGCATGACGGTACGGGATTAGGACTTCCGATAGTCAATAGTCTTGTCAAAAGATATGGCGGCGATATTGATGCGCAGAGTACATTAGAAAAAGGAACAACCTTCACTGTTTCGTTTTCTGTTAATGATCAGCATTAGCACAGATATGCATATACTTAAGGAATATTATTACACTGCTATATTTAGTCAGTAGCGTCCGGTTAGGTTTTTACAAACACCGTTTTTTGTCATACCCGAATTCCTTTATCGGGTATCCAGGTGGTTCGTTCAATCTGGATTCCCGCTTAAAGCATACGGGAATGACAGTATTGGAGCAATAAATTGCTATAAACAAAAACCTAACCGGACGCTACTGATATTTAGTAAAGTTAATAAAATATTATTATAATCTATCTGCTTTTTATGGTATTGTAAGTTAAAATTAATTCTGATTAAAAAAAGTTATTTATTATCCATTACGCCATGACATATTTAATTACCGCAAAAGAAGTGGAGTCCGTGTTGACATATCCACTCTCCCTAAAAACAGTTGAGACCGCGTTCAAAGCTTTCGGCCAGGGCAAAACTTGCCAACCACCAAAATCATACCTGATATTCAAAGATGGTGACTTGCGCTCGATGCCGGCATACATTAACACTACAAGTATGAAGATAGCCGGAATTAAATCGGTTAATGTCCATCCTGATAATCACAATAAGTTTGGCTTACCAACAGTCATGGCTACTATTCTACTGACAGACCCAAAGAATGGGTTTAATATCGCAGTATTAGACGGTACGCACATTACAAACATGCGTACAGGCGCCTCAGGCGGTGTCGCTACAAAGTACCTATCTAGAAAGGACAGCAAAGTTATGGCCTTGATTGGTGCAGGAGCACAGGCTTATACTCAATTGCACCATATCATGCTAACAAGAAAACTTAAAGAAGTACGTGTATACTCACGTTCCAATGAGTCTATGGACAGGTTCTGTAAGAAGATGTCAAAGGTATACCCCAGGGTTTCATTTCTCACTGAGCCTGACGGCAAAAAAGCGTGCCGTGGAGCGGACATTGTTACTGCTACTACACCCGTGAGAAAACCGATTATCAGGAAATCATGGATTGGTCCGGGTACACACATTAATGGTATTGGCGCTGATGCCAAAGGAAAACAGGAACTGGAAACAGCCCTGACTAAATCCTGTAAGATTGTTATAGACGAATGGCAGCAGGCATCACACTCCGGAGAAATTAATGCTCCCATTTCCAGGGGCAAATTAAATAAAAAAGACATTTATGCAGAAATTGGAGAGATTATTGCCGGTAAGAAAAAAGGCAGAACATCAGATGATGAAATAACCTTATTTGATTCAACCGGATTAGCTATCCAGGATATTTCTACAGCGTACGTTGTGTATAATGCGCTTATGAAGAAACAGAAGAGACCAAAGAGTATTAATATGTTCTAAAAGAATATATTTTATTGGTAATAAACACATCAAGAATTGAAGAGAAGACAATGAATCACAAAAGAGTTCTCTTGTTTTATACTCCGGCTATTTTTTCAGCATTCCTGCTTCTCGGTATCTTATTTACAAATGAAACGGGAGCCTATAATAATGATTCTACCTTCGGTGGGGTAATTGCCGGAACTTATCTATTGACAGAGGCTGATGATGGAGGTTCCCGGTTTGTAACAATCACTTCGGATGGCTGCTGGTTTGGCATTCATTCATATCAGTTAGACAAGAAATTCAGCAACCAACAGGGTGTATGGAAGAAGACAGGAAAAAGAGAAATTACCGCCAGAACACTTAATTTTTCACTCCTGCAGGATGATGTCGGATCGTCGCGATTCACCTTCACCGTAGAGTTCGATAAAACATATCAGCGAGTATCCGGTGAGTTTTCCGGCAAGCTGTTCCCTGCCGGAGTAGACCCTCTTGACCCTTTAGCAATCCCGATCAAGACCTTTAGTAATACATTTGCCGGTAAGCGACTGATAATTACAGAGGACTGAACATTTAGAAAAAATTCATAAAACTACTTCCTCTTGATCAATAACACAGCGAAAGATAAGTGTAAAAACACAGACAAGTAAAATGCTGCTTTTTCCATACCACCCAGCATCTATTAAATCATGACAATCGTCTGAACACCCTTTTAACTTAACGATTACCGGCATAGCTGGGGGTTTTCTGTACCGATTAATTAATTAATTACAATAATACAAAAAAAATGTTATTCTTGAGAATGAATGGTACTATGTGAATATGTTTAAATTAAATTGATGTCATGTGTTACGCAATACCCGGAAACGTAAAGAATATTACAGGGAATCTGATTACTGTAGATTATTTTGGTGAGGAGAGGAAGGCCAGGAATGACTTCTATGACCTCCAGGTGGGTGATTATGTATACGCGCAAGGTGGATTTGTAGTAGAGAAAATAGATGAAAAACTTGCTGAGGAGATACTGGAGACATGGAAGGAGCTGTTCTTTGAGCTTAAGAAGACAGACGTACGGCTATCTAAACTGTATAATGACAAACCTGACCTGGATAAGGATTTTCTGAAGGTTATTGATAAAGCAACATATGGCAAATTAATATCTCGTAAAGAGGCGTTAAGATTACTTTTGTGCGAAGACCCAGATGAAATAGATCTGTTGCACAAATCAGCCAACTTTATACGTCAAAAGTTTTTGGACAATGCATGCTGTGTTCACGGGATTATTGAGTTTTCAAACACATGTGTTTGTAAATGTACATACTGCGGCATTAATTCTGAAAACTCGACACTTAAACGTTACAGCCTTGACACTGGAGAAATTCTTGAAGTAGTTGCGGACGCTGTAAAACGTTTTGGCTTTAAGGGACTCGTCTTGCAATCGGGTGAGGACACATCATATAGCTCGGACAAAATTCTCAAACTAATCAAAGATATCAGGAGAAACTTTCCAGTTTTTATATTCCTGAGTTTAGGAGAAAGAGAAGATAGATTTTATCGCGAGGCATTTGATGCAGGCGCAAAGGCCGCCCTGTTTAGATTTGAAACCTCTGACAGCACTCTCTATTCACAACTACACCCTCATTCATCTTTGAAGGAGAGGACCAGGTATCTTAAGCTGTTTAAAGATATAGGATACATTATTGCCAGTGGAAGCCTGATAGGTCTTCCCGGACAGAAGGCTGAGAGTGTTATTGATGATTTTATGTTTGCTAAGGAGCTGGGTTGTGATATGTACTCTTTTGGTCCATTTATACCACATCCTGATACACCGCTTTCCGACTATAATACGCCGGATACCGAATATATACTTAAGGCACTGTCTGTCTTACGGCTTATTGATCCATATGGAAAAATCCTTGTAACTACAGCCCTTGAGTCTATTAATCCACAGGCACGTCGACAAGCCCTGATGAGTGGCGCAAATTCAATCATGCTGAACCTTACACCAAAAGATTACGTTGGATTCTACGATATCTACCCCAACAGGGCAACAGTTGATGTATCAGTTGAGAAACAGATTGCAGACGCGCTTCAACTACTTAAAAGTATCGGGAGAGCCCCTACTGATTTGGGTATTTAGAGATATGACATACTTAGAAGATTTTTTTGCAGTGTGGATTAAGGTCCTCTGGCCGAGTCCACAAAAAACTCATATTTTAAAACTGAAAGAATAGATGTAGATGCGTTTCGATTAATCCACCATGCAATAGCGGCTAAGGATTCAGGTATATGAATAATTTTATTAATGAAGACAAAATATTTGATATTCTGGAACAGGCACAAAGCCCTTCCACCCAACGTGTTGAGACCATAATTAATAAGTCCTTAGAATTAAAAGGACTTGACCCTGTAGAGTCTGCCATCCTTCTCAATTGTGAAGAGAAGGTTATATTGGACAGAGTATTTGAAACTGCTAAACAGATTAAGGATTCAATATACGGAAATCGCCTTGTTTTATTCGCGCCTCTCTATCTATCTGACAGATGCGTTAATAACTGTCTCTATTGTGGTTTCCGCAGAGAAAACTTAAGAGCGGAAACCCGAATTTTAAATGTACACGAAATACGCGAGGAGACCAGGGCATTGATTTCACAGGGACACAAAAGACTCCTTATTGTTGCCGCAGAGGACACTGGCGTTAATATTGATTATTTACAAGACGCGATAAAAACCGTTTACGACACAAAGGAAGGTAACGGTGGCATAAGGAGGGTTAACATCAATGTGGCACCAATGGAAGTGATCGATTTTAAGAGACTTAAGAACACCGGCATAGGAACATATCAATCATTCCAGGAAACATATCACAGAGAGACATACAAACAAATGCACACATCCGGCCCAAAATCCGACTATTTAAAACGTCTTTACGCATGCGATCTTGCTCAGAGAGCCGGAATAGATGATATCGGAATAGGAGCGTTGTTTGGCCTGTACAACTTCAAATTTGAGGTGCTGGCACTGTTGTATCACGCTATGCATCTTGAAAAAGAATTCGGGGTAGGCCCTCATACTATTTCTGTTCCGAGAATCGAACCGGCAGACGGTTCTGACATAGCATCTTATCCCCCCTGCCCGGTATCAGATAGTGATCTTAAGAAGATAATTGCTGTCCTCCGTCTTGCAGTCCCCTATACCGGTATTATACTTTCTACACGAGAGAACGCAGTTTTACGAAATGAACTTATTTATCTTGGCGTGTCACAGATATCAGCCGGTTCAAAGACATTACCCGGCAGCTACAGCAGTAATAAAAAAGCAGATGGCCAATTCAGTATATCGGACGAACGGTCTCTATCGGATGTTATAGAAGAAATTGCAACCAGAGGGTTTATTCCAAGTTTCTGCACTTCCTGCTATCGTACCGGAAGGACCGGTGAAAGTTTCATGGACCTGGCCAAACCCGGAGAGATTAAAGATTTCTGCCAGCCTAATGCACTTCTTACATTTGAGGAATACCTTCTGGACTATAACCCGAAACTTGCCGGAAAAATGAAGGACCTCATATCCTCAGAGATCAGTAAAATTTCTGATCCAAAAGTCAGACAGATAGCATCAGGTAAGATGAAATCCCTCAAGCAGGGAAAAAGAGACCTCTATTTTTAGTATGTTTCACAAATCTGTCAATAAGAAAAACTGTAGTATGGATATCTCAAAGTATAATTATTACAAGAGATCAGGGCCTATATAATGTTAATTTGCAACTAACAAATTGATTTCATAATTTAAGAATTAAATAAAATAATGTTAAGACTTGGTAATATCAGCCTGGATGTACCATTTTATCAGGCACCTTTAAGCGGATACACAGACAGGGCTATGCGGGTATTGGCCCATAAGTATGGCGCACCGTTAACTTATACAGGCGTGATCCTCGCTAAAATAGCACTCCACAAAAAAGCCTTCAACAGACTGTTTTTCCAGCCCGGGGATGATGAAGGCCTGGTAGGAGCGCAGATACTCGGTGGAGACCCGGATGTAATGGCAGAAGCGGCCTCTGCATTTGTAAACGTCGGGTTTGGCCTGATCGATCTTAACTTTGCCTGCCCGGCCCCTAAAGTGCTCAGACGTCAAAGTGGTGGATATCTACTGAAAGATCCTGAAACTGCAATTAAGATTGTTCGATTTGTAAGAAGTTCAGTTTCCTGCCCTCTCACAATCAAACTTCGTGCAGGTTTTGACAAGAGCCAGGAATCAATGGATAAGTTCTGGCAGATATGCAAAGGTGCAATTGCTGAAGGAGTCGACGCTTTAGTCATCCACGGCAGGTCTGTCAAAGAGCTTTATCGTAACAAAGGAGACTGGGAAGTATTATCAGAAGCGAAAAGCCGGTTTCCTCAGACAACGATCATTGGAAGCGGAGACTTAATGGACGCGGAAACAATTGTCGAAAGGCTAAAGAGCAGTGGTCTTGATGGAGTGATCATAGCAAGAGGCGCTATCGGTAACCCCTGGATATTTAATGAAACACGCGCATTATGGAAAGGCAGGCCAAAGCCGGAAATACCGCAACTGACAGAGCAGGGAGAGGTGTACCTGAAACACTATGAAATGATAGCGGAAACCCGCCCGATGCTAAAGAGTGTAAGATATTTCCGCAAGTTCGCGGTTGGATACAGCAAACATCACCCACAGCGTAAATTAGTACAGGCAGATCTGATAGCAGCAAAGAGCAGGGATGAAATATACGCTGCTGTCAAGAAATGGTATGGGGTGGGGTAGAATTAAACGTATCTAAATTATCTAAAGTTAAAAGTGAGATAAAATTTCTGAATTCTGCAATCCATAAACTATTATTTAAATTCTACCCAACATTATTATATTCCCTTACCCGGAAACGAACACCCAGGTCTTCAGCTATCTTTCTGCACGCCTCAACGTCAATGCCGGGCATGCCCACTATTGAAACCATTACATCAGGTATGTGATCTCGTGCTTTTTTTATAAAGGATATCAGGGCAGGATATGCCTGACCGTCATATTCTGAATGACACAGCTTCTGATACTCTTCCTCAATATTGGTATTCAAACTGATACAAATTGTGTCTATTAACCCATTCAGCTCTTCACAGATAGATCTGCCGTTGATCAGATCTCCAAGGCCATTTGTATCCAGCCTCACTTTGGAACCCTTCTCTTTCAAATATCCGGCGATCTCCTTTAATACATCCAGACGTTCGGTGGATTCTCCAAAGCCACAGAACACCACCTCTTCATAACCTGAAGGGTCTCCAATAGCATCTTTCAAGGCATCAACCGTTGGCTCATTATCAGTACCAAGATAGTGGCCTTTTACATATGGAGCGGTCTCTCTGGAACAGAAGATACATTTGTTAGGACATCGGCTGGTAATATTCAGATAGAGAGAGTTTCTTATAACATATGCAATCTCCGGCTCTGCTTCACTGTGTCCAATACCAAACAGAGTCATTGCGTTGAGAGATGTAATTCTCTTAATATCCTCTTCAGACAATTTATATAATTCCGCAAGTACCGGAATGGTGCATTGAAGATAAGAGGGTTCGTTCCTTTTGCCTCTTTTCGGCTGTGGGGCCAGAAAGGGACAATCTGTTTCAAGAAGTAATTTCTCAACAGGGACAGCCTTTAACGCTTCTCTTAAATTTTCAGCTTTAGGAAAAGTTATTGGGCCGGCAAATGAAATGTAAAAACCGTGTTCAAGAAACTCCTTTGCGTCATCTTTACTGCCGGCAAAACAGTGGATTACGCCATTCACCCTGCCGCTATACTGACGAACAATTTCCAGGCAATCTTCACTCGCTTCTCTATTATGAATAATAACCGGCAGGTGATGCCTCTCCGCCAGTTCAATATGCTTAAGGAACAGACGCTGCTGATCTTCCTTCTTACTACGATCACGATAGTAGTCAAGGCCGGTCTCTCCAATAGCAACGACCTTGTCTTCCACAGCCAACGCTTCCAACCGCAACCAGTCATCTGTTGATACATTCGATGCCGCATTAGGATGTATGCCTACACTTGCATAGATATGATCATAATTTTTTGCCAGTTCAAGCGACTTTACACTTGTACCGACACTTGTTCCAACATTAATAATGTATTCAACACCAACTTCTTCCGCTCGCTTAATTACAACGTCAATATCATCTTTAAAATCCGGAAAATCCAGATGTGCATGTGTATCAATTATCATTTTAGCCTTTTTTTAAATTTATGTATGTGCTTGATTTAGTATCTGTTATGTCGCTATCACATTATTATGTAATAACTTATGATTTATGTTTTTTTCTGGTGATTCCTGTTGTGTCCTGCTGATTAATGTCGGTTTGACTACATTTTGACTACAATCTGACTACAGTGGAATTACAGAAAACCTCGTTTTGCTTTTTTATGTTTTTGCTTTATGTACTTGAAATCTGAAACATAGTATTAATTTTTATTATTACAAAAAAAAGAAGACATAAGCGGCAACTCATGCCTTCCGAATTGTTATTACCATTCACCAATGATAAAAAACAACACATATAGCTTAGTTAAAATTAATAATATATCAACTAAAAAACCAGTGTTGAGCACGCCCACCAAGCGAGCGTAAACACTGGTTTTTTTTGGTTTCATTTTGGCCTGTTTTCGAGCAAGAGCCTTAGACTTGATACTAAGAAGCAATTGGCACCCGATTTTTTAAGTTGTTGAAATAACAGTATTTACCATTTGGCTGTTTTTGGCTGTTTTGGAGGTGAAATTATGTGTAAATCCACAGTGAAGAATGAAAGGAAATCTCAAAGTACTCTATGAAATTTGGCCTTGATATTAAGGATGACAGGCTAAAAGAGATTATTGTTGATATGAAGGGAAAAAGAATGGTTTCAAAGTTTGGAAACTGCTTTGGACGTAAAAAAGAGGACGATACAGACGGTACAAGTAGCAATGAAATGGATCAATTCACACTGGAAGAGGAAGATCAATATGAGACATTAGGAACTATAGAAGAAGTCGTTCATATGAATTTTCAGAAGTCAGGTGTTAACAGTAAATTGGTCAGATATGCTCTTGAAGCCGTAAGGATTGGTTTAATCGAAATAGTATCTAATGAAATGATAATTCGTAAGTCTCAAGAGGCTTTTTTACATGTGGATTTGGTAACTACCTGATCCGGTTATTTTTTTTCAGTTTTATGAAAGGTGGTGTGTATGGATTTTACTGGAACGATATATAATGGAATGGTTGTAAGCGCTGTAAGTGCAGGAGAGAAAGGTGTTGGATTAAAGGTTATGAGTAATTGTTCACCGCAAAGCCGCAAAGAGCGCAAAGCTTGAAACCTGCCTGACACCGGTAAGGCAGGCAACCCTGCTCTAAGCAGGTGATGAACTTCGATTCCTGCCCGACATGTCGTTTGGCGGGGCAGCGCCTATGATTTCTTTTGACAACATTTCTTCTTTTAATACTTTAGATTTTCTTTGCGCTCTTGGCGGTTTAATGGAAAACTCAACAAATAAGAAAATCAGGGACTTAAATTCGTGAGGAAAATATAAAATGGCTATTCGATTAATTCAAGGCAAAATAGACTCCGGTAAGGCTTACTATGCAGTTAACCATGTATTAAAATCTTATTATACATGGTCTGATGAATTAGACTCCTGGGTTCCCGGGCTCCTAAAGCAAAACCCTTTTCCGCCTGCCTTGTGGAATCTGAAATTATTTCACTTGGGGTTCTTGGTGTCTGCGGGAGAATTAGTAAATTAATTTATTTGCGCTTACTTTCCATATTTGACAGTACATAATCTATATGATAAGATTTTAAATCTAAATTACACAAATATCTTAAAAAGGAATTTGCATGAAACTGCACGTAATAATTGACCAGGATGAAGCAGGCTATTATGTAGCAGATGTCCCGGCACTACCAGGCTGTTTTTCTCAAGGAAGAACTCATGAAGAAGCCGTTATCAACATTAAGGAGGCCATAGAAGGATGGCTTGAAGTAATGGAATCTAAACATTCCGTAGATTCCGCACGATTTGTTGAAGTGACGGTATAATGGGAGAAAAGCTATCACTTTGTTCAGGTTCTGAGGCTGTCCGAAAATTTCACAAAACTGGCTGGACTGTTGTCCGTCAAAAAGGCTCCCATGTAATGATGACAAAAATTGGTTATCAATGGACATGGTCTATTCCTCAACACAAAGAACTTGGCCCTGGGCTGCTGCGCAAATTGATTCGTCAGGCAGATCTGACAATAAAGGCATTTAATGATCTTTGAACACTTTGCAACCATTATTCATATCAGTAGTTTTCAATAATCAATTCATCTATTTCCACATAATCTATACATATATCCTGCTGCTTTCAATTTGAGAAAATGTTTATCAATTGACCAGATATAATCCTGGCTCCAGAGTGGCAACTATTTTCATCGTAAGTTTTATGATGTTAATGTGTTCCTTTTTCTTCCAGATGCATCGTCATTTGGGCTGTGATATCTATTTGATAACCCAGGACGTCCGTTGTCTGGCAAGAGAACTGCAACAGTTGGCTGAGTACGTAATAAAAGCGGTACGGGGTTCTAATTCTATTGGTAAGAGTTTTACCTATAAGTTTTATTCCGGTGATGAATGCTTTAAGACAAAAAGAATAAAACAGGATCAAAAGGTCTTTGGAATGTACCGTTCAATGATAATAGGTGAAGGTGAAGATTATTAAATCAGATATTAAAAATGTAAATGATGAGTTAAAGATTGAGAAATTGTAGACTTAATCCTTTTCCCCTAAATCTTCCAGAACAGTCATCCAGTTATTAAAGTGATGGCATTCAGAACGGATCGTATTAATACCTATACGATGTGCAATAGTTTAGCCATAAAAAACCTTGTTGTATCTAGGGAAAATATCAAGAAGGCGCTTTGATGGTGCTGTTTCAGGATTATCATTAATTTCTTCGGGAGAGGAGAAAGAATTTCTAATTCTATTAATCTCATTTTCCCGATTTTGTGCATTCAATGTTTTGGCGATTATGTGTGGAGCACTAAACAGGAGACCTTCGAATTCATGTAAAGATAAATATCCATGAAAACGACGATTATCAATATCCACTCTAAACTCATCTTCAATAAACCGTACTTTCTCCTGTGGTGTACCTCTTGCTTCACTGCGTCCTGGGAAATCATCGAGCAAACCATAAAGATCAATCATTGTTGTAACAAGTGCCGCACTGGTGTCATTAAGCAACCTTAGAATATCCCCACGGACCTTCTTATAAGATACAATTCCACCCTTAAATCCGAGCCACTCTTTACCCGTTTTGTTGAAACGATAGTTGGTATTAACGACACATTGTATTTTAGAAGATGTTCCTGAAGGACTCTTTTGACAAAAGCCTCTTCCGTCTGTCCTTCTAAGAGAACCAGGGCTTTCTTCATGATTTTATGGTCGTCCTCCTAACACGTTCTTCTCCCAAAGATCACCAAGCCCATATTCCTCAAGCCAGCCTGTCATATCCGGTCTATCGAGACGATCGAATACACTTTGTCCTTTCTCTCTATCAACAACAACAATATCTTCCGGTTCAAACTGGTTTACCAGTGTAACCGACTGAGTAGCAACTATGATTTGAGCACATTTCGAGGTTGATCGTAATAAATCGGCTAAAACGGTAATAGCGTAGGGGTGCAATCCTAATTCCGGTTCATCCAGTAATATGATAGACGGCAATTTTGATTCTGGCTGGAGTAAAAATGTTGCAAGACATATGAAACGTAAGGTCCCATCTGATAACGCTGATGCATTAAAATAATCATCACTTCCTTTTTCCTTCCACTCAATACGGATTTTATCCTCATTGAGTTGTGAAGGATGCAGATTAAAACGATCGAAAAAAGGAGCCACCATACGTACCGCATCCTGAATATTTTCAAAATGATCAGGATGTTTTTTTTCAAGCAGGTATAAAAAGGCTGCTAGATTTCTCGCATCAGGTTGCAATGTTGTATTGTCCGCAATATTACAGGTCTGTTTTACCTTGGCGCTATCACTGGTATCGTGAAAATGGTATAATCTCCAACTATTGAGATAATCTGAAACATACTGCGCTACACGTTTTTTGCTACCTGGAATTTCGGATTCCAAATGTCCACTTCCCATATTTTCATTATAAGGCTTGGAATAATGTTGTTTATCATGGAACCAGGTATTCTCATTACTGAAATAGAAATTGTCTTCAGGAGTTGGAGAAAAATTACATTCATAACCATTAACTCCATCTTCAAAAGACAACGTGAAGGACATCTCTTCTGAGGTCTTTCGACCAAAATAGAGTATGCTGTCCGCACCTCCGGATGCAGCGGTATAGTTTTGAAGATTTTCTTTAATTACCTGGTTTAGAAATTTAAAAACCCCTACAAAATTTGATTTTCCCGCTCCATTGGAACCGATAAGGATATTCAAGGATTTCAGGTCAGGATCTCTGAACTTCTGTCACGCAGATTGAGAAATTCGAGAACATAGGGGTCTTTTAAAACATCCTCCGGGCGTATCTGGAGCTGAGAGATGTTTGATTTTGCCTCTTCTTTCACAGGCTTTTTATCCTGACTGGAGAGTAAACGTTCATAATAGAGAGAATTAATCTGCCGTTCCAGGGCTCTTGTCGACCAATTGCAGTCTGCTGCTTCATTCATGTACCAGAGTCTGGCATCTTCATTCTCAACACGGATTAATAATTTATAATGAGTCCATGTCAATTCTTTCCGCAGTGCGATGACAATTCCTTGTGTGCTTGTAGACGGAGATTTCTCCTGTTTGTCAGAAAAGTGCCTCAACGAAGCACCTTTTTCGGGTTTTTCTGACCTGCCTGTGCGTTGCACGCAGACAGGTAATTGGCGCCTCACTGCGGCACCAATTGGAAACAAACAATAGAATTACCGCATTCTTTTCAGGTTACTGATGTCAAAACCTTTGCCAAGTTCTCTGGAAAGCCTGACGGAAAGTGTTTTTAATAATTTAGCGCCATATTCGGCTCTTTTTTCCCCTTTTTGCTCCTCTTCCACAATAAGACATCCGATATTCCAGTAGGCGTCAACCATTGCAGAGCTAACCACCCTGTTCACCTTTTTCCTGGCTTCATCTACGATACACTTTATCTTCTCATAGAGCCCTGTGCCGACAACTTCACTCATTCCACTTCCTCCCTGCCTGTTGAGTCTTATGCAAACGCATCTTTAACATTTTACACCTCTTTTAAGATACCTCTCATATCTTTATCCTTTGTATGATAAATGGCAATTACTCAGAATAAACCCTGTTATCTCTTCCCGGTTACAGCTTTTACTTCTGCCAGAAGGTCACTGAATCTGCCGTAATTTACCTTTACTCCGTCATCTAGATCAAGCGATATCTTTTTATCTGCATAGTGATGGATATTTTCATCAAAATTAAGGAGTTCCTCTTCTCCTGGCAGGTAAAGCATGTATTTTGCATCCTATCCGCCACATCCAATGTGGCGAATTTCAGGAGAACGTTCCGAGTACACCGTATAGAAATTCCTGAAATACCGATTATTGTAAATACACATATCTATCCTTAATCACTAATCAAGGTTTAACGTCCTGTTTGACGTCTACAACAATATCTTCCGGTTGAATCCAGACCATCTTATCTTTTTCCCATGATACAATAGTGTTTCCTGCCTTTTTATGCTGTAATAGAGCCTCTTTTACCGCTTGTTGTAAAGCCTCGTCTATTTCAGTGCCATTATGAAATAATTCATTGATATTTTTATTTGTTTTATTCATAATATTTCTTTCTCATTACATTCCACAAATCAAGATTATAAATATTTTCTTTAATATTTTCTCCCCCTCTGGCAATTAATACAGGTCCAGATTGAAATGAATTGTCATATACTCTCCATGTATCCGCCAGTGGCGTGTAAAGCCCGAAAAAGTTCCTCATGCCTTTCGTATATCTTCTTCTTATTATTTCTTCAGGCACATTATGCCCGCCCATACGAACTCTTTCAGCGACCCGTGCTATTGCAAACTCCTCACTTGGAAGCCAGAGAAATACAAGATGGCAAACATAGCCCTTCTTTCTAAGCTCCTCTAACCATGGGGCAAAGGTGCGGCTGGCCAATGTTGTTTCGAAGGCGAAATGCCTATACTCTTTTGCAAGAATATGTATCCGCTCCAGCATGACACGGCCG
This sequence comes from Candidatus Scalindua japonica, assembly GCF_002443295.1. NCBI lineage: Bacteria > Pseudomonadati > Planctomycetota > Candidatus Brocadiia > Candidatus Brocadiales > Candidatus Scalinduaceae > Candidatus Scalindua > Candidatus Scalindua japonica. The sequence continues at coordinate 409,647 of NZ_BAOS01000004.1, forward strand.
GCATGAAACGCAGCGCCTTCAGGATAAAAAGCAGAAAGCCCCTCAGCAATTGTATCAGCATTTACAAATTCAGTCACGCCAAGAGTGCCTTTGAGCAATGCCGGAGCAGTTGTCGATTTCCCCGCGCCGTTTGGCCCACCAATAACAATAACATGTGGTCGCTGTTCAGTCATTAGATATCACATCCTATTTTATTCACTGTTTCTTCCCGGTTACTGCCTTTACTTCTGCCAGAAGATCGCCGAATTTGCCGTAATTTACCTTTACCCCATCATCGAGGTCAAGCGATATCTTTTTATCCGCATAGTGATGGAGATTTTCATCGAATTTAAGGATCTCCTCTTTCTGCTTCCTGAGTCTTCCAATCTCTTTCTGGATCTTATTTGCTGCACTTGTGGATGCGGCATGATCCTTATCTTTCTCTAGATGTTCCATGCGTGTAGTTATCTTGCTCTGTAATGGCAAGTATTCTGTACGCATACGGGATAATGTGCTCCCATTATAGCGATGCAGATATACCAGGGCCTGAAATGCCTTTTCCTTCCCGCTGGTAAACAGCCAGTAGATAGGCCGTTTCTTGTAGGTTTTCAGATGATCCTTAAAGAATCCATTTACAAAATATCTACGAATAGAATCCCGTGATGATTCATTTGTTTTTCGCCCGATTGCATCTGCAATAAACTCCAGATTGTCTTCTAATGTATCTTTGTCCCATGTTGTCTCAATGAATCTGAAAAAACGGCAGGCCGCATCGTCATCAAACCACTCATGATCAGTGATTGGAATAATTCCACCATCATCTGCCGGAAATGTCTTATATTTCTCGTGATCAAAATCTTTGTTTTCTTCATGAGCATATACTAGCTCTTTTTGGTCTAATCAATATCTTCCCATCTACAGCCTATGGCATAGCTGATAAGTTCTTTTAGGTATCCTCCCTGAATCGTTTTTCAAGCTTTTCTTCAGAATAGCCTGTCCCATAACGATACGTCGGGTTGACAAAGAGCGTAATTTCCTCTTCCGGCACATCTGGAGCCAATTCTTACTGCAAGCCATAGACTTCTATTAAAAGACGGTTATTTTCTTCTTCCAGTTCTTTCATCGTAGCAATACAATCTTTACATTGTTTTTTCCAATTTGAATAACTTTCATGTACGGTTGTTCCTTTCAAGGTGTTTGTAAGTATAGGAAATTCCTCAAAAACCCATGAAGTTTCAAAAAAAATCCAATCTTGCTGGCTATAATGTATTGCTTCAATTACTAAATTATTGATATTAATACCTAAGTTGAGCGATTTGTATTTGCTAAAAAGACTTAAAACCCACTTAAAAGGCAATAGCAATTTGTTATAATACATTTTCAAGAAAACAAAATCCATCACCCATTAAGTGAGGAGAGTATTATGAAGAAAAATGTATTTAAAAGCAAGTGCAAGATTAACAAAATCGGAGTAACAAATGACACATTAACCGGCAGGCATGTTCACTCTCATATGCTCGTTGATCTGGCTGTAGACCGTAAGGTTGAAAATATGCGACTTACAGATAATGGTTATTTTCTAGACCCGCTAAAAAAAGACCTTGAGCATGTTCTTATGAAAGTTGGTCTTGGCACAATCTCAGATATCAGGCCGGTAACGGAAGGATACGGAAAAGAAATCTCAAAGTACTCTATGAAATTTGGCCTTGATATTGAGGATGACAGGCTAAAAGAGATTATTGTTGATATGAAGGGTAAAAGAATGGTTACAAAGTTTGGAAACTGCTTTGGACGTAAAAAAGAGGACGATACAGATGGCACAAGCAGCAATAAAATGGATGAACTCACACCTGAAGAGGAAGATCAATATGAGACATTAGTAACTATAGAAGAAGTCGTTCACAAGAGTTTTCAGAAGTCAGGTGTTAACAGTAAATTGGTCAGATATGCTCTTGAAGCAGTAAGGATTGGATTGATTGAAATAGTATCTAATGAAATGATAATTCGTAAGTCTCAAGAGGCTTTTTTACATGTGGATTTGGTAACTACCTGAGCCGGTTATATTTTTTTAGTTTTATGAAAGGTGGTGTATATGGATTTTACTGGAACGATATTTAATGTAAGTGCTGTAAGTGATGAAATAAAAAATGGAAAGATTATAGTTTTATAACCCTGTTTTCTATAAGTCAATTAACCAGGTATAGTGTGCCTCCATTATAGCTGGCTCAATTCTGGATGTTTACCTTGTTATGACTTTTGTAGAAAGTTCAGAAACAAATTCTCATCGCTTCTCTTTTTGACTTTTATCTTTTTTCATTGCATATTGCCAAGCAGATGCTCTTTAGTTTTATTAAATAGAAATTGCGCCTGAATGTTTTGTCGTTGCTATTTGCTTCTGTTGTAAAAGAGCCAATACAGCATAAAACATTGCATAATACATCCTATTCATTACCGCGCGCATGCTCATGCCTTCTTTTAGAAGTACCTCTGCTTCCTTCAAGGATTCGTCAGCCTCTTTCAACCGGTACTGTATAAGCGCTTTTATATCTTTCATACGGCAATTCCTTCATGATAGACTTTTCTAATGAAGACCGATTTCCGTATAGGACTGTTTTTTATAGCATCTATACTTATAGCAACAGGCATAACAACAATATCTTCTGGAAAGCCTGCTTCCCATGCGCAGTCGCTAATATATCTTTCTATCAAATGGTCAAGATCGTTTACAACAACAACAAGAACATCAAGGTCCGATTCGGCAACAGCATCACCCCTGGCACGAGAGCCGAATACCCGAAGTTCATGTACTTTTACTTTCTGTGATACAAGTTCTCTAAATTTTTCAACTATTTCCAGATCCTTTTTCTTTATCGTTCTTTCCATGTTTCATATGATAACAATATTATAAAATTTTTTAACTAAAAAGTTTTCTCCGCACTCATATGTAACCGTATTCCACCTTCAATTAAATCATACCGAACATTCCTTAGTTTATCATAAGGAAAAAAATGTCTTTTTTCTGTCTGTTATTAAAGTTTGTAATATTTTGTTCCTTTGGTTGAAAATTCAAAATCACCACTCTTGTCTGCCGAATCAATGCCATACATAATGAGCTTGTATTGAACTCATCATTCTCCAGTTTTTCTAAGATGGATTGCCTCGTTTCATCAATAAAGTGGTTATGACCCTGATCACTCCTCTAAGAGTGATAGAGCCTCAAAGAACATAGAGTTTCATTTACTTTCCCCGGTTGTAATTATACAGGCGTATTCTACATTTTTCTTTATCCTTTGTGCGCTTCGCGTCTTCGAGTGAAACTACATTAGATAAGTTTGCTGAGTACGTAATAAAGGCGGTACGACGTTCAAATTCGATCGGCAAGAGCTTTACCTATAAGTATTATTCCGTTGATGAATGCTTTAAGACAAAAAGAATAAAACAGGATCACAAGGTCTTTGGAATGTACCGTTCAATGATAATAGGTGAGGGTGAAAAAATCAAAAGCATTCCATTTAAACATATTCTGATTTTTGTTGGTTTGGTATTATGTGCCTTGTCCTCGGGGCCTTTTGTCCGGGGAAAGTCCTCGGCGTTTTTTGTCCGGGGAGGATTAACCTTCTGCTTTGGCTTCATAAAAATCTTTCACAATATGAATAAACACAATATTCGGACTTCTGCTACTGTTATTGATGATGTTCAGGTATCCCGACTTTAGGAAGGTTACAGAAATATGTGGCCAGAGATGAGATAATAAATGCTGTTGAAAAAGAAACAGGTAGCAGTATTGAAGCGATAAAAGAAGAGAGGGGAGATAAAAGGCATATAACAATGGATTTGTTATATAGGATAGGTGGGCTCAAGGGACGGGAAATAGGAGATATATTTGATATCGACTACAGCACGGTAAGTGTGAGTAGAAAGAGATTGAGGAATAAGATTCAAAAAGATAGAGATCTCAAAAGACTTCTATCTCGTATAGAAGCGAAACTATCAATGATAAAAATTGACCCTTAGTTACCTTTAATATTTTTATTGATTTCAGTTCTTTATTAATCTATGATTTTGAAAGTCAGAAAATTATATTAATTATGATATTTGAAATTTTATATTAGCAGATAGAATGAATTAATGCCTAAAGTATTCGAATGGAAAGGATGCAGGTTTCATTTTTTCTCAAATGAAGGAGTTCCACTTGAGGCAATTCATATTCATGTTCGCAAAGGACCAAACAGAGCAAAATTCTGGATTGAACCTATCATATCTTTAGCCAGTAACTACGGATTTAACAGTAAAGAATTGAATGAGTTTAAAAGTAATATAGAAGAAAACAAAAATATGATTAAGGATAAATGGAATGAGCACTTTAACATTTGAAGCTTCTGCAAAAAAGGTATGGTTTGATAATGAAAATATGTGGGTTGGTCTCATGGATGGAAGGCAACTATCAATTCCACTTGTATATTTTCCTCGTTTACTTAATGCAACGCCAGAACAAAGAGGCAAATATGAAATGAGTGGTGGTGGGACAGGACTCCACTGGGAAGAGATTGATGAGGATATTAGCGTTTCAGGACTATTGTTAGGTTATAAAGACCTGACATATTACAAAAATAAGATTTAAAAAAGTGTTGGCCAAACCTTCATAATCTTCCATCACTACTCTAATTTACACACGTTATTAATACTCTCTACCCTCTTTGATTTGTCAATAGGTTAGTTTGTCCCTGCTCACTTCTTGCACCTTACCTGTAGACCCATTTTAGCTCTTATTTAACGCTTTGAGTGGTATACAGGACACAGGGTTGAGATCGATTACATCAAGCTTGAAAAAATTGAAAAATGACAAATATAGCCACAGATAGAAACTAATGACTACTGACTACTGACAAATAACAATTGACCAAAATAAGCCTTTATCTTTAGTCACTTTAGTTCACTTCACACTTCCTGCCCGAAAGGCTAGTCAGGCGGGTAGGCACTTCTTCTTAACGTTATTGACGGTCACTATATTGTTCAGACTCCTAAAGGATTAAAAAAAGTGAAGATTGCTTGTACTGATAAAAAAAATATAAGTGATGATATAAAAATTGAAAATTTATAGTTGTTAAAGTTGGTTTCTACATTTAAATAAAAACAATTTTTTTCAATAGATTAGGCTTGATCCTGATCTATGCTCATTTTATTTTGATTTAATAATATCCGATGCAATGGTTTGCACTGGTATAAAGGAAACTCGATCACCAATTTTTAAATTGCCTCCAAATGATTCCGAAACAAATTCTTTTTTTGAAAGAAGATCGGTGATAACAACAATATCGTCGTCAACTTCTATTATCACGCCATCCAATCTAGGCTCTTTGTTTAAATAATCTAGTTGATCTCTTGTTATTTTTGTTACTTGTGATATCCATTCTCCCGTAGTACGATCTCTACTAGTACAAATTCTCTTTGTATCCTTTAAATGATGAGTCTGTATATCCATTGAAATGCAAAATGGGTATGTAAATTCGTATATAGTTCCACGAGTACCTCTTCCAATTTCAGCAATTTTTACTATATTTAATTCTTCATTTTTTGCATGTAACGAATTAACCAATCCCGTTAAATTTGGTAATCTAAATCTATATGTAATTTGTTTTCGGCAAGCTTTTGCTAAAGAAGTTGCAATTTCTTTTTCGGTTAAATCATAGCTAGAAAATAAATTATTTGAGAACTCACTTATTATTTCATAAATATCATTTTTATCAAATAAATGATCAGCTCTCCATCTATTTGATGTTAAGCATTTATCCATTAGGCTTGTAAAGCGTCTTGATGAGCCGTCTGATGCGTAGATTAATTGTTCTAAACTATCTTCTTCGCCCGAGTCTTTTAGATTAATTATGCTATCAACCGTGGAGGGATTTAATTTGTTTTGTGAAACAATTTTTAAATATTTGTTAACCAATTCAATACAATAATTTCTATAAGCTTGATATTCTTCTTCATTTTTTATGTTGTAATCTAAATTAATAACAGTACCAAATCTTTCCTCGTTTAGTATATCAGACATGTCATTAGGATACACCGCGATTCGAGTGAAAAAGGGGCCACTATTGCGAATTGAGTTCATCCATCTTAAAAACCCATTTACTGAATCCATAAAAAATTCTTTAGGGAATACAGGCGCGACTTCATCAATTAATAATAGAACATGAGTGAAATAGTTGGACATATGTTCTTTTATTGCAACGCCTAATTTCCATATGAGGCTACCCTCCTGGTTTTTTAATACGTTTAGCTTTTGTTTTAATTTAAATAATGAATTTTTAAACTCTAATGAATTAAGTGCATTATTCTTATCATTAAGGCATTTTATGACAGACTCAAAGATTAATTTTTCTGCTGATTCTATTAATGCTATTGATGAGCTTTTCCATTCAGAATTATGAATTAAGGAGATATTTACTAATACTGGAAATGATTCACTTACCTTTTTATTTGCAAAATTCTCATCAAAATTAACTTGACCTAACACGTCTAAATATCTTAGGAGCATTGTCTTGCCTGAGCCACGACTTCCCCTTATTATTGCATCTCCTGTAGGTCTAACTGCTCCTTTATTTCGTCCCTCACTAGACACAAATAACTTAATGATTTGACTTGCGGATATTTTTTCGGCATTGCTAATTGTAAATGGGTTACTTTTGATACTATACTTCTTTAATAAAGATAGATCCTCTGAATTATTTGCGGAAAAATCATTAAAATTGATTATCTTGGGCAAGTCAAAATACATGGGGTTGTTTCGAAAGGAAACATCTTCAGTCCACGCACCTAACCCGAATTTTGTTCTTTTGGTTGGGCTATATGATCTCCAAAATGATTCGATTTTTTTATTATGGGAGTCGATAACATGTACGGTGTATTGATTAGGTATGCCATCCTCACGCTGAGCTTTATCAACGCCTGCAGACCCGGCGCCTGAGTAAATTATAGTTTTTTCCTCTTGTGTAACCAATTTGCATTTATTTGCATGTATATGCCCGGTTAGTGCGATGCTATAACCATTTTCTATTAATATTGTTTCAATCTCATCGGAATTTCTAATAATAGACGGAATACTTGTTGCGCCAGGTTCAATTCTATGGTGAGAAATACAAATTTTTGTATAATCAGAACAATCGGAATTTTGGTACAGTTTTAAGGTCTCCAATAATTTTGTTTTATCAATATATCCAATATGAGTTTCGTGGTCTTCAATTTCACAACTATTCAATAGCAATATCTCTACCCCAATTCTATGGTCAAAATACCTTTCATATTTGTCAGATTGTAATTGAGATTGGGTATTGCATATCGTTGAAGTAAATTTATTGTAATTGTTATATTTCAAATTCGAATCGCCTACTTCGCTTGCAACTACTGAAAGTTTCCAGTTTATGTCATGGTTTCCTGGTACACACAAAATTGATCTTTGATCCACCGCTATTTTTTTAGACAATAAATCTATTGCCTTAATTGCTTCATTGAATTCATCGGCATGTCCAGTTTCAGTAATATCGCCTGTTAACAACAAATAAAGTGTTTGAAAATTGAATTTTTCAGATAAATAATTAATATCAATTGAAAGGGCATCGTAAATATTTGAAGGGTTACCGAATCGATGCTTGCTTCCGAATTGTAAATCTGATAACTGTATGATTCCAAACCTGTTCATTATATTCTCCTATTACCAAGTTGCCTAATTAATCGATTTTTTAGAACGCATAATGTTTAGTTAACTAATGCAGTATTTTAGCACTTGACAGGGGCCTACTAATGAGTGACCCTAACTTTTGTTATTCTCTTTCTATGTTTATGTCTTGTCCCTATTTGTTCTACATATACTCTTAATAGTACTCCTTAATATAAGCATAAGCCCGGTCAAACAGTAGTTGATCCTTGTGAAGCTTATACTTCAAAAGTGCCTTCCTTAATGACTTCTGCACCTCTCGTTCTCCTGAAGTTGTCTTCTGCCAACCGGGGAAACGCACAACTCTTACGATGGCATCAATATCAGCAACTATTCGTTCTACTACAGCAGGTGTCTGATCCGTCTTTATCTCCAAAAACAGTTCCGTTAATGCTGTCTGTGGTGACTTTTCTTGTGAGTCTTGTTCGCCCTCCTTTTCGGCCTTGACAGTCTCTTTTGCAAGTTTACAGAGTTCTCTTACAAACTCTATAGATGTTATCAAGCCCTTTTCCGCCTTATCCCGAAGCTCTTCCAGGCGTTCACTGAGTTTTTTGAATTTCGGGTCGTCTGCGTGTTTCTTAAAGCGTTTGATCATTTCCTTCTCAAGTTCTTTGACATTTTCAGGATCCGGATTGTTAAATATATCTTCAATAACATCTGCATCTAAAACAAACTCCTCCAACGTATGCACTTCTCTTACATGGACATTATCATGTATCAATTTTGTGGTTTGGGCGCCCAGAGTAAACCATAACAGTTTTCCAATGTTGTCTGATGCCGGTTTTACCGATTCATACACCTGGGACAACCAGCGATAATCTTGAGAATAGATATCTAATATTCGATCCGGTGATAATGATTCCCATAATCTTGTCAGGTATTTATAATCTCTGGCAAACACATCTCTCTTCTCATTGGTATAAATCGCATTTTGTGCTGCTTCCAGCCCTTCAAACCCTTCCACAGTTTTATCGACTCCGATAAAATGAGAAAGGGCATCTTTCAATGCCTGTGGTAATTTGTCTCGTAGCTCTGACAGGTTTGTTATCACCTTATTGATACTCTTATCATCAAATTGCAGCGCTTTGGCCGCGTCATCAAACACACCAAAATAGTCTACTACTCTTCCAAATGATTTTTGTGGGTACAATCTGTTTGTACGGCAAATTGCCTGCAGGAGTGTATGGTCCTTCAGTGATTTATCAAGATACATAGTCTGCAATATGGGGGCATCGAAGCCCGTTAAAAGCTTGGCGGTAACTATAATAAACTTTAATGGTGACTCTCCGTCATTAAAAGAGTCTACAATTTTTTCCTGCTCGCTCTTATCAATTCCCCACTTCTGTTTGAACTCCAACTCATCATTTGCTGATGTTGAGATAACCACCCTGCTTGCATCTTCCGGGAAATGCTTATCCATCTCCTTTTTGTATTGCACACAGGCGTGGCGGTCAGGTGTGACAACCAGGGCCTTTAGTCCCTGTGGTTCAACCTTCTCTCTGAAATGTGTGGCGATATCTAACACGATCCTTTCCACTCGTTCGGGAGACTTCAGGAAGGCCGCCATTTTTGCAGATTTTTTATTCAGTTCATCCGCTTCCTCATCGGTAAGCGCAGACTCCTCTTTAAACTCCTCAAATGCCTTATCAATCGATTCCGTATCTACGTGCACATCGACAAGACGAGGCTCAAAGTGGAGAGGTAGTGTCGCACCATCTCGAATTGATTCATGAAAGGTATAGCGAGCCATATACCTATCAGGATCATCTTCTGCCCCAAAGGCCCAGAAGGTGTTCTTATCCGCTCTGTTTACCGGTGTTCCAGTCAGGCCAAAGAGGAAGGCATTGGGCAGGGCCGCCCGCATTTGACGACCTAGATCACCCTCCTGTGTGCGATGTGCCTCATCAACTAAAACAATGATGTTTTCTCTGGTGTTCATATCCGGTTTTGCATCACGAAATTTATGGATCATTGATATGATGATCTTACGGGTATCCCGTTCCAGAAGGGTTTGTAATTCGTTGATATTGTCCGTTGTCTCAACATTGGGCACATCTGCGGCATTGAAGGTACCTGTTATTTGAGTATCCAGATCTGTTCGATCCACAAGGACAATAACGGTCGGGCTTTTAAGTTCCGGTGATCTACGAAGCTTCTGCACCGCAAACACCATGAGCAGGGATTTGCCGGAACCCTGAAAATGCCATATTAACCCTTTTTTGACTATTCCCTCTTTAACACGCTCAACAATTTTATTGGCACCTTCATACTGCTGAAAACGACAGATAACCTTAATGCGCTGCTTCTTTTTATTGGTGGTGAAGAGTGAAAAGCTCTGCATGATGTCGAGCAACCGCTCTGGGCTCATCAGATCAGAGAGCTCCTTACCAATCTCAGATAGCCCCAGTGCCTGGGCAATGGATCTACTCCTGTCTGTAATACGCCAGGGAGCCCACTGTTCCAGGGGGCAGCGAACCGCGCCAAAGAACAGCTCCTTTCCCTCTGTCGCGAATGAGAAAACGTTGGGTACAAAGAGTTGGGGCACCGCGTTTTCATAGATGTCGTGTACCTCATGAGCCCCGTCCAGCCAGCTTACAGAGGGACGAATTGGCGTCTTCGCCTCTCCTATTACGACTGGTATTCCATTTATAAGCAGTACGACATCAGGGATCTTTGTTTCCCTGTGGTGAACGCGGAACTGATTGGTAACTACATACCTGTTATTCTCTAAATCTTCAAAATCAATTAATCGTACCGGCACATGACGACTGTTTTCACCAAATGGCATTGTTTTTTCACCAGTGAGCCATTTATAGAACTCTTCATTTGCCTTTACCAGACCAACCTGATTTACCGAGATCAGGATAGCCCGTAGTTTGTAGATCACCTCATCAGCCAGTTCCGGGTTTTGGCCAATCTCAGAGTTTAGTTTAATGAGCGCTTCTTTTAAGTCCGATTCAACTAAGACTTCATTGACACCACGCTTTAAATCTTGAGCTGACCGAAACTTCCATTCTGCACCATAAGAAGCAAGTGGCTCTGATGTTTTATCACTACTATTTAGATTTACTCCACTGAGCTGGTGTATTATGTAGTGTTCTACGCTATTGAGTTCTGTAAATGTCATGATTAGAATATCTGGTTTATTAGGGTTTTTTGTAAAGATTTGGAAGTATTGATTTTGGATTCAATGAAACAAATAGAATTATTAATTTTTTCTACATTATTAGCTATTTCTAATTGTTTGATTAGTGGTGGCATCGGCATTCTAAATAATCGAATTTCTTCAAGATGAAGATTGGTTATAGTTCCTTGCTTTGATCTTCTATAAATTTCCTTTTTTATATGAACAGAATCAAGTAACAACTTTAAATAACTAATGTTGAGATCTTTCTTGTTTTTAATCCTAAGAAGAGCTAAGGATACAAATACTGAAAATTCCCAATCCCAATCAATAATTTTAGAAATACCAATCGTCCCATTTTTTGAATATAATATGTCACCTTTTTGAGGGTTACATCTTTTTATTAATTGGTTATGTTCTTCCCTAGAGATAAATTTTATTTTCTTGAAATCAATATTTGAACATTGTATATCAGTTACTCTTAAAAATGGCATACCTTTATTTGTGTATTTGGGGGTAAAATGAGTCCCATCCTTCACAGATACAATGTCATCCATGTTCAATACCTTCCAACCTAATGGAATCAAACCAATTTTAGTTTTTTGAAGTCCCTTATCATTCAAATGTTTACCATGAATTACGCCTTCCACAAAACCATTAAGTAAATTTTTTGTTTTTTCCAACACCTCCAACTCTTTCTCAATCACCTCATCCATTGCCCAGAGAAGTTCCGCCAGTTGGGCTTGTTGGTCTTTGGGGGGAAGGTAGTATTCTTGCTTTTTCAATGTTCCCCAATTTATCGTAGGAGAAAGAGAACCTACTGAGATATCAACTGCCCTATGCATAAACAAATCAGAATGCAAAAAAAATGGAAAAAGTTTTGGTTCAATTATCTCTGGGTTTGCTCTAAGTACCATTGAATGTGCGGAACAAAACCCCTCTTTAGTAACTATGGATGCTTTTCTCTGATAAGCACGCCTCTTGCCAAAAATCACATCTCCAGGATAGCATTTTAATTTTTGACCCTTTACATCGTCTCTTGTTCCATTTCGTCTAATGTGGATTGATTCCGGATCAAGGTGTTCCAATCCTATATACATTTCTAGATCAGTATTATTTGGATCAATGCGTTCCGTAATGCTTTTGGCAATTTCATCAAAACGATATGATTGCCAATTGGTCTTGTCTAAATTTTTCAAATCAATTTTTTTTATTGGCATATGCCTACCTTAACCCAGTAGCATTCCGTTAGGTTTTTGCATGTTCAAATTAATGCCCCAAAACTGTCATTCCCGCATTCTTTTAGCGGGAATCCAGGATGAACGAGTCACTTAGATACCCGATAAAGGATTTCGGGTATGACAAAAGAGGCACGCGCAAAAACCTAACCGAAAGCGCTGACCTTAATTCAAAACCTTAAACAATTTGTCCATACTATTTTTAAGTTCAATAGATGAGTTCTCCCAATTCTGTAAGGCATCATCTAAAGAGACTTGATCTGTATCGGTATTGACATTACTCACATAAAGTGGCATATTTAAACTAGCATTGTGTTCCAGGATCTCTTTAATATCAACTACCTTACAAAAACCATCTTCATCCTTAAAGTTTTTATATGCGTTATAGATTCGTTTAATATGTATATCTTCTAAAAAAGCAATATTTTTTTCCTGTTTGACTTCTTTGACCGCATTGATTATTAACACCTTACCTCTCTTCTTTTTCTCTTTATTTGTCTTCGTAATCAACAAACACGCTTCCATGGGAGAGTTGTAAAACAGATTAGGCCCTAATCCGATGACACACTCCACTAAATCAAGCTCAATCATCTTTCGTCGCATACCAGCCTCAGCATCACGAAACAGAATCCCATGAGGCCATAAAGAGATAGAACGCCCATTGTTCTCATCCAGACTCTTCTGCATATGCTGTTGGAACGCGTAATCCGCACACCCCTGCGGAGGAGCACCCCAGAGATTTCTACCAAAGGGGTCATTCTCAAAACCCTTCCTGTCCCAGGCCTTAATTGAGTATGGGGGATTTGCAAGAATCACATTAAATTTTTTGATCTCATCATTTTCAATAAAGGCAGGACTTGTCAGTGTATTGCCCCGGACAATACTGAACTCCTCTATACCATGCATAAACATGTTCATCCGTGCGATAGCAGAGGTTATCAGATTAATCTCCTGTCCGTAGAGTTTCAGTGTGCGGTACTCCCTGCCTTCCTCCTTCAGGTGCAACGCGCAATTAAGCAGCAGGCCTCCGGAACCACATGTGGGATCGTAGACACTTTCACCCGGTTGAGGGTCCATGATCATGGTCATCAATTTTACCACAGTACGGTTGGTATAAAACTCCGCTGCCGTATGACCACTGTCATCAGCAAACTCCTTAATAAGATATTCATAGGCATTACCCAATTGGTCATCGGGTACTGTTGATAAATTGAGCTTGTGCTGTGAGTAATGTTCTATCAGATTGGTCAGGATTTCGTCTGAAAGACGATTTTTGTTTGTCCAGCTTGCATCGCCAAAAATACCAAAAAGGGTTTCAGGATTTGCCTTTTCAATTGCCCGCATAGCATTCTGCAGAGCCATTCCTACATTTACTGTAGTTTCACGCACAACGTTCCAATGGGCATTTTCAGGAACCTGAAAGTGGTGATTTTCTGCAAATGTCGCATACTCAATATCACCGTCACTTTCGGCAAGGGCATTCTCAAACTCTTCATCATAGACGTCACAGATACGCTTAAAAAAGAGTAGGGGAAAGATGTATTGTTTATAATCACCGGCATCAATGGTACCACGCAAAGCGGTGGCCGCGCCCCAGAGATATTTCTCTAATTCCTGTTGGGTCATTTAATAAATCCCTTTAAGATTGCCTTAAATTTCTCTTCCGCTCTCAAACTCTCATTCCAGGCGTTCTTCAGATCACTCATCGCCTCTTCTACCGAAGGCAGGTTATCTTCAATGATTTTCTCTACATAAAGAGGAATATTAAGATTGTAATCGTTTTCACGGATATCATCAATAGTTGCGATTTTTACATAATTTTCAACATCAACATATGCATTAAACCACTCAAATATTTGTTTAACATTTTCCGGTTCTAAATAGTTTTGAGCTCGTCCGACTCTTATCTGATCAGAAGCATCAACAAATAAAACCCTGCCTCTCTTTGCCGCAACTTTATTTTCTTTAAATACCATCACACAGGCAGCTAATTGGGTTCCATAAAAGACATTTGGTCCCAAACCAATTACCGCCTCCAACAGGTCCTCTCCCAGGAGCGCTTTTCTGATTTTACCTTCAGCGCCTTTACGAAAGAGAGCGCCATGAGGAAGGACTACGGTCATTCTGCCTGTATCGTTCATGGATGTGACCATGTGTTGTACCCAGGCCATATCTCCATTTCCTCTGGGTGGAACACCGGCAATGTTTCTACCGTAAGGGTCATTTGCCCAGTTTTCCGCTCCCCAATCTTTTAAGGAAAACGGAGGATTTGCGATGACACAATCGAAGGTCTGCAGACCATCAGCTTCAAAGAAAGCAGGGCTGCGAAGCGTATCCCCACGGTATATCTTAAAATCTTCTATACCATGCAGAAACATATTCATTCTTGCTATAGAACTTGAAGTCAGGTTCTTTTCCTGACCATAGAGTTTAAGTGTACGATAATCTTCTTTATTCTCTTTCAGATGGTCAACACATTCAAGAAGCATCCCTCCTGTGCCGCACGCTGGATCATAAACACTTTCACCCTCTTTAGGATCTAATATCAAACCAAGTAGATGAACCACAGAGCGGGGTGTATAAAATTCGCCGGCCTTTTTATTAGTTAGATCAGCAAAATGTTTGATCAGATATTCATAAGCCTGTCCCAGCATATCCGGATTTACATTTCTGTTGCCAATGGTATATTGTGAAAAATGTTCAATCAAATCTATGAGCAGTTTATCAGATAGCTTATTCTTATTACTCCATTGGGCATCACCAAAAATCCCATAAAGAAAATCCTGATTTGCTTTTTCAATACTACGTAACGCTTTTTCAATTGCCAACCCAACGTTAACCGTAGTTTCCCGTACATCCTTCCAATGACACCCTTCCGGTACTTCAAAACGGTGCATTTCAGGCAGAGACGCGAATTCCTCATCCCCGTCCGACTCCTCTAACGCCTGTCTAAATTCCTCATCATATACGTCAGAGATTCTTTTAAAAAATAATAGGGGAAATATATAAACCTTAAAATCAGAAGCATCAACCGGTCCTTTTAAGATCCAGGCCGCTTTTGATAAATACTGCTCAAGTTGTGATAGTGATATTTCTTTACTCATTAGTTTTTTTCATCTGTCCAGATCGTCTCTTCCAATCATCATTAACTTCTTTTATTTTTTGAGATGAAATTTTAGTAGATTGCAACTGTAGAAACTACAACTTCCAATAGTAATTCTTGATCTTTTGTCCCATCAATTTCCTTCTCTCTTGCAGAAACTCGTCATAGTGCTCTATGTTTTTGTTTTCCATTTCATCAGGTACACAGTGTGTTTTGAAATTTTCTCTCATTTCTTCTATATCTGTAATTGCACCATAAGCAGTTGAGCCATTGTTACAGTGATCTATGAGTTTTGAAAAATATTCTGATGGGGCTTTATCTCCAATTGCAATATTTATTTCACTTTGCATCATGACATAGTTTGCAATCTGATTGTATCTGCCTCGTGTAAGTCCATTTTTTTTGAGATAGTTTTTAGGGAAAAGGTGATGAACATCCCCTCTATGAGTAATCAGGTCTCTAACGGTTATCTCTTTTGATAAGAAACCCTTGTCATTAGCATGAACCTGAGAAGCCAGATATACCTTAAAATAAGGACTACTCGCAACTGATGTATTCATCTGTTGTGGTAATCCTGCATCCCAGAAAGCATCTGATAATTCAGCGGCTTCTACGTTTTCCAGATATTTTGAAACACCAATTTCACCAATCTGCTTTATGTCAAAGTCAAATGATGATTCAGGTGAACCAGAATAGCGTCCTGTCAGCACTGACATTACAAGCCATTTGCGAACGTTAGTTTCGATTGTAGCCGGTTCGATTTTATTAGCCCTCTGAACTAGATATACAATGTAGGCGAAATTAATAGCATTTTGTGAGCGAATCATACTTGATTCAACAAAACCAGCAGAACGGAGAATCATAACGAACCGTTTAAAGTCCGTTTCATTCATAAACTTGAAAAGTCCTTCTTCAAGTTGTTTAAATGATTGTTCTGCAATTTCTTCTTCATACACCCTGGTCTCAAAGTTTCTACCGGACAAAAGCGCTACTAAATCCTGAAGGCGGCCTCGCTTAAATTCTGAGGTAAATGCTACACGTAGCATATCTGTATAGGAAGGATCATAAAGATCGTCATTCTCTGATCTTAACCATGACATTTTTTTGAAATATTCAGTTGAAGAGAACCCTTTATCTACTTCGGCAAGTTGCTGAAAGAATTCTGGTGCAACTGCTAGATGACAAAAATAGTCAATGCATTTGCGCATTTTATTGCCATTGTATGTTTCATTAGCAGCAATTTTTGACATGGCAAAGTCTGCCTGACTGAGAACGGCTCCTTGAGAATTTATCCTAATAAATATTTCTGTAACAGTCTCGATGTCCAAATCTGAATTTAACTCAATAAGCCCAATATGGTTATTTACAATTCCACGCAATAACTCAATACTTTTAAAGATCTCGTCCTGGTTACTACCTTCATTTTTCTCACAATATTCATTTACAACCTTAAGAAGACTAACATCTTGCGAAAGGATATCTGAGATATTAGCAATCCATGTTTTATCTTTCTTTATGGCTGGATTAGTAACTTCAAATTTTCTCTCTTTCGGATTAAATGCGATGGATATATTGACCCTTTTATAGTCTTTGTTAATAACTCTTGCACCAAGTAGTGATGCCATAAGTGCGGTTACTCTTTGTTGGCCGTCAATTAATACTCTTTTACCCTCAGATGAAGTGCCATCCTTTAGCTTTACCGATGGATTTCGCCAGGCAATTAAGTAGCCTATCGGATATCCCTCATATAATGAATCTATCAAATCTCTGACTTTTGTTGCATCCCAGACAAACGGACGCTGGATTTCAGGGATTGCAATTTCTCCAGACGAAATCCATGTAAGTAATGTTTGAATCGGATGCTGATTAACAGAGTATTGTTGAATTGACATTTATTTTCCTCTTTTTACATATGTAAATTCGTGAAATTGAAGAATAAAGAATCAAACCTAATGGGTTGTCTAATTTTTCATTAGATTCTGTATAGTTACGGATTCTATCGTATAACGGAATTGTTTCAAGTGTTTTCTTTTCAATCACATAGCGGTATAGTATCTTTCATGTGAAGGTATCATGAGGCTATAGAATACTTAATATCAAAATCGTTTTTTTTATTATTCAATATTTACGGGGGGATAAGTAATTAACAACATATAAGTTTTTTGTGTTTTTAGAATCCATCTATCTTTATTATGTTAATATGTTTTATTATCAATTTAATGCAGGGAGATACTATGAAGAATACAACTACAAATAATAGTATATCAGGAATGTACTATTGGTGGGCACAATCAGCCCTGGTTGATGTATTAACTCGCAAATTCCGTAATCAAACACCAAAAATAGAGGATTCGTTTCATATGTTGAGAGATAGCACCGCATGTCTGTTTTTATCTGAACTAATTAGTTTCGTCATTTTTCATTGACAGCTTGCTGTTCTTCAATCAGTTGAATTTCTCGTTTTAGTTCTGTTTTCAATTCTTCCTCTGTGGGAAGAACCAGACGATATTTCGAAGCAAAAAGCTGCTCACTGTCCTTTAAGACAGAATACCTGACAACAGTATCTTCTTTGTCGCTGCAAAGGATTATTCCAATAGTTGGATTGTCATCCTCACTTCGCTTTAGATCATCAAACATACGGACATACATATCCATCTGACCAATATTCTGATGAGTTAATTTGCCGGTTTTTAAATCGATAATCACAAAACATTTAAGAATGTAATTATAAAAAACCAGATCAATATAAAAATGGGATGTTTCAGTACTTATTCTAAATTGGCGTGCTACAAATGAAAAACCTTTGCCGACTTCTAAAAGAAATGCCTGAAGATTATTGATGATGTTTTTTTCAAGTGTTGATTCCTTTAATTCTTCATTTTCCGGTAAATTGAGAAATTCCAGTACATAAGGGTCTTTAATGAAATCACGAGCATTTTCATTTTCAACAAGTGATTCATTTTCTTTGTCTGATGATGAGAGCAGTCTTTCGTAATAGTGAGAATTGATATTTCTTTGAAGCTGCCGTACACTCCATCCTTGAGACTTTGATTCCTTTAGATAGTATTCACGGGCTTTGAGATTGTCAATGCGCATAATCAGACGAATATGTGACCAACTCAATTCTCTACACAGTGTGTAGAGTTTTTCGTTACTTGGAAAAACAAGATAAAACTGTCGAAAATTCCATAGGTTGGCGACAGAAAATCCTTTTCCAAACTCGGTATTAAGAGCGATAGACAGGTTTTTAATAAGATTAGCGCCATAATCAGCTCTTTCCTTACCCTTTTGCTCTTCGTCTATAATTCTTCTACCAATACTCCAGTAAGCTTCAACCATTGCGTAATTAACGGCAGAGTAGGCTTTGTTTCTTGCTTGTTGCAGAATAGCGCGGATATCGTTATAGAATGAATTATCAATCTCTTTCATATCAATTTCCGATTTTATAGTATATCTGAATTGTTTCAAGTGTATTATTTTCAATCACATAGCTGTATAGTATCTTTTATGTAGCTGTATAGTATCTTTTATGCAAAGCAGTGTTACTTCTTTTTGATGGGGCAGATTATTTAATTAAAAAAAGATAATTTTTGAAGAAAACTATTCTTATTAATATCACAAAGAATGGTGAACAGAGAACCGTGCCTCTTAATAAGAACGCATTAAGTGTTCTTGAAAAGAAGTTTAAAGTCAAGAGCCTGAAAATTGACTATGTGTTTCTCAACAGATATGGTTGGAAAGTCAATCATAACAGTCTCAGGAACGTCTTTCATAAATTAATACGAGAGGCAGGAATTGACAACTTCAGACTGCATGATTTGAGGCATACCTTTGCAACACGCATGGCGCAAAAGGGAATCGATATCTATAAGATATCAAAATTATTAAGTCACAAAGATATTAAGATGACTCAGCGTTATGCTGTCATTGTCCTGATAGCTTGAGAGAAGGTGTTGAAATTTTAGAAACTGACTACAATCTGACTATACACGGCGAAAATGAAATTTTGGCAGAATTGTAAAGTATTATTTGTCAGCAACTTACAACTCTGTTGATACTTATGTGTGCATGTGTATCAATTATCATTTTAGCCTTTGAGCTGGATCTGAAAAATGTAAGATTCAGGTCCGGAACTTACCATCCATTATCAACTCGCGATAACATAGACAATAAAAGTGGTTTTTGAAAGAAGTTACTATTGCCTGTAAAATTAATTACGTCCACCCAATCTTGATAGCTTCTTGTTATATTACCGATTTTCAGGCAAGTACATTAAATATTTTTTTTGTCAGGAATAAACCCAAAACTACCTGCCCAGTGAATGAATTATTACCTTAATACTCATCAGCGGTAAATGCGCCTTTAAAAAATTCAATTTCTGGTTTGTTATCGTTTTCTTTGAAAAAAACAGAAACAACATCAAAACGGCAATCTGTATCTTCGATTTTATTTACCACAAGGTAATTCTGCGCGGTACGAATTATTCTTTTTCTTTTCTCTTTCGTTACTGCCAACTCGGGTGGGCCATAATTCTCTGTCCGGCGCGTCTTTACTTCAACGAAGCTGATAGCACCTTTGTCATAAGCGATAATATCAATCTCTCCGTATCTGCTTACATAATTCCGTTTCAGTATCTTGCAGCCTCTTTTTATCAAAAGCTTTCCTGCCAGGGCTTCACCCTTTTTGCAAAGTTCACCAAGACCCAGTAGACGGTTATTCATCCTTATTTTTTGCTTTGGCTTTCGGGGCCTTTTCTGCCTTTGTTGTTTCCGCCGGGGCCTCTTCCGTTTTAGCAGGTTCATCTGCCACCACTACAGGGACAGTATTCTCAGCAGCACTTGTTTTCTTTACTCTTCTGCGAATCTCCTTCAATCTCGCACTCTTCCCTTTTCTATCACGCAGGTAATACAATTTTGCGCGTCTTATCTTATGGCTCTTTTTTACTACTATGTCTACTATGTTTGGAGAATGCAGAGGAAATACACGCTCGACACCCTCTCCCTGCACTACCCTTCTTACAGTAAATGTCACTCTGTTGCCACTGCCTTTTTTAGAGATAACAGTCCCATTGAAAATCTGAATTCGTTCTTTTTCGCCCTCAACTGTCTTAACGTGTACATCAACCAGATCACCAACCTTAAACTGTGGTACTTTCTCCTTCATATTTTCTTTTTCAATTTCTGCAACTATATTCATAATTCTCACTCTCCTTTGTGTTAAGTATTATCTATGTTATTTTGTTTTATCTTTCAATAAATCAGGTCTTCTCTCCTGTGTTCTCAAAATGGCGTTTTCCGTTTTCCACTCTTCTATCTTTGAATGATGACCGGACTTCAAAACCTCAGGAACTTTCATTCCCCTGAACTCCGCAGGTCTCGTATACTGAGGATATTCCAGAGTCTTATTCACAAATGACTCATCTTGTAACGAATTATCTCCACCCAGGACCCCTGGAACTAATCTCGTAACCGAGTCAATTACAACCATTGCCGGAATCTCTCCGCCAGTAAGTACATAATCACCTATAGAAATTTCAATAGCACCTATCCCGGATCTGATTCTTTCGTCAAACCCCTCGTAGCGTCCGCATATTATCATTAAGCGGGCCTTTTTCGACAACTCACCAGCAATTTCCTGATTAAACGTCTCTCCCTGGGGTGTCAGCAATATCTTTGTCGCCGCTGCATCATCAAGTATCTCAACCGCCTCAACCGCATTAAATACAGGCTCGGGCGTCATAACCATACCGGCGCCTCCCCCGTATGGTTTATCATCTACACACCTGTGTTTATCATTAGAATAATCTCTGATATTGTGCAGATGAAAACTCACAAGCTCCTTTTCGCGAGCAATCTTCAAAATGCTTTCCCCCAGTACATTCTGAAACATTTCAGGAAACAGGGTCAAGATATCTATTCGCATAAGCAACCAGCTAAATATTCTTTATGATTTAATTCCTATTTTGTTCTTTTTAAGAATGCTGGCAACTGTCTCTGTTGGTTGAGCACCCACACTAAGCCAGTATTCGATCCTTTCTCTCTTCAATACGACCTTCTTGTCCTCATCTTTTTCCATAGGATCATAAGTCCCTAACTGCTCAATACTTCTTCCATCTCGCTCTTCCCTCGCATCAAACGCACAAAGCCTGAAAAAAGCCCTGTTTCTTCGCCCCATTCTCTTTAATCTTAATTTTACCATATACAAACTCTCCTTTATTGTACTATTGTTTTAATAAATCTAACCTGATAATACCTGATACTCACTTCTTTTTTCTTTTTACCTTCTTTCGCTTACTCCTGATCTTTCTTGGAAGTCTCATGGCATCAGTCGGCAGTCCTTCCCCTCCCTGAAAGCTTTTTGGGTCTATATCACCAAGTGACCTGAACATTTTCTTCATTTGCTTGAATTGCTTAAGCAGCTGGCTTACATCCTGTGAGTTTGTTCCGCTTCCACGAGATATTCTATGTCTCCTGCTACCCTCAATTTTTTCAGGGTTCATTCGCTCTTCAAGTGTCATTGACCGAATAATCGCCTCAACCCTTTTCAGTTGATTCTCATCAACATCCATCCCCTTCATCTTTTTGCCCATTCCAGGAATCATACCGAGTATATCTTTCATTGGCCCCATTTTCCTTACCTGCTGTAACTGGTTGAGAAAATCGTCAAGTGTCAGTGTATTATCTTTAATCTTTTTTTCTAGTTTTTCAGCCTCTTTCTCATCAATAGCCAACTGGGCTTTTTCAACCAGAGAAACAACGTCACCCATTCCAAGAATTCTGGAAGCCATGCGGTCCGGATGAAATTCCTCAAGCTTGTCAAGCTTCTCACCAAGCCCTACAAATTTTATAGGTTTACCGGTAACGGCTTTGATTGATAGTGCGGCGCCACCCCTGGTATCACCATCCAATTTTGTTAAAATTACACCATCAAAATTAAGTTGCGAATGGAACTCTTTTGCGCTGTTAACAGCGTCCTGACCGGTCATAGAATCACAAACAAAGAAGATCTGTGTTGGTTTTATCTGTTTCTTAATCTGATTCAATTCCAACATCAACTCTTCATCAACATGCAATCTGCCAGCAGTATCCAGAATGACTACATTATGCTTGTCAAGAAACGCACGCTTCATCGCCCATTTGCATATCTTAAGGGGATTAGAACCTTTTTCAGAATATACCGGGATATTAAGCTGCCGCCCAATCACCTTCAACTGCTCAATAGCAGCCGGTCTCTGAACATCAGCAGCTACGAGTAACGGACTTTTGCCTTTTGACAAAATCATATTTGCAAGCTTACCTGCCGTTGTCGTCTTTCCGCTTCCCTGTAGCCCGGCAAGCATGATGACAGTAATGTCCCCGTCTACATACTTTATGGTAGAGTCACCAGGGCCCATAAGATTTGCCATCTCGGTTTGTACTATTTTTACTATCTGCTGGCCCGGTGTAACACTTTTAAGAACTTCCTCGCCGACTGCCTTTTCTGTAACCTTTTTTATGAAATCCTTTACGACCTTATAATTTGTATCCGCTTCCAGGAGCGCGACCCTGACTTCACGCAAACCATCTTGTATGTTTTGCTCGCTCAGCCTGCCCCTGCCGCGCATTTTATTAAATATTGTCTCGAAATTACCGGTAATTGATTCAAACATTTTTATGTATTCCCGTTATTTCTTATCCGTATATCTATCAAAAAGTCGATACACCAGCCCTACATACCTCTTTAAGCAGATTTTCCCGCTTAAAAACAGTAATTAGATGACTGTACTAGAAATGTACTAAAGCTCAGTGTGGTAAAACCTCGTGATTGCAACAGGAAATATATGTAACCACCAATATAAAAACCAGTTACGTTTTTTGTCAAATCAGACATATTTCACATATATCTATACCTGTTGCCTGCTTATCAGCTGCGGTTCAGCAAGACTTTACATAAATTACAATATCAGAAATAAACACCCTGACTATAAAAGTCTATAATTTAATATAAATCAATGAAATAATCAACGTAAATTATTTTAGAATGTACCTTTAGAACTCGAAAAAGCACTTTATATTTATGGAACCTTTACTCCTTTTCCCGCCATATTTTTGCACCCAGATTTGCCAGACGATCTTCCAGCCTTTCGTACCCCCTGTCAATATGATATAGTCGCCTGATCTCTGTAACACCCTTAGCAGCTAACCCTGCAACTATTAAAGACGCACTTGCTCTTAAATCAGATGCCATCACTGTTGTCCCTGAAAGCGATGATACGCCTTTAATAATAGCAATAGCATCTTCATTCATGATATTCGCGCCCATCCTGTTAAGTTCCGCAATATGCATAAATCTGTGCGGGAATACCCTCTCTGTTATAACACTTGTCCCATTTGCTATGCTCAGCAATGTGGTAAATTGTGCTTGCATATCGGTAGGCATACCAGGATACGGTAATGTGGTAAGATTTATCGGTTTAATGTTTCCATCGCTTTTAACTATACATTCACCTTTATTTTCATAGCCAGAACTGTTATTAACGGCATCACGGAGATCAATATAAACACCAGCCTCTCGTAATTTGTCGATAACCGAAGCCAGATAGCATGAAGCATCATTTTCTAAAACTATATTTCCTCCCGTAATTGCACCCGCGATCATAATAGTCCCGGCTTCAATTCTGTCGGGTATTATCTCGTAGTCAACTCCGTTCAGCTCATCAACACCATCTATAATCAGGTTGTTCTCACCTATTGCACTTATATTAGCCCCTGCTTTATTAAGAAAGTTAGCAAGGTCCTGCACTTCAGGTTCACAGGCCGCATTTTCTATTATAGTTCTTCCCTCCGCAAGTACAGCAGCCATCATTATGTTACATGTGCCAAGTACTGTTGAGCCGTAGGGACCTCCAAGATAAACCCTGCTGCCTTTCAGCTTTTCACCGGTAGCAATTACATAGCCATCCTTCACTTCAACCTCAGCGCCCAGCGCTTCAATTCCTTTAAGATGAATGTCTATAGGTCTGGAGCCAATTGAGCACCCGCCGGGAATTGACACTTTTGCCATACCTCTTTTTCCAAGCAATGGCCCCAGAACGCAGATTGACGCCCTCATTCTCCTCACAAGATCGTACGGGGCCGTTATATTACTCTCATCTTTTACAGTAATATCCAGTGAACCATCCTGGCATTTTTTCGTTTCTACACCAAGCTCGTTAAGGATATCGCAAAGAGTTTTGACATCTGTAAGTTCAGGAATGCCCCGTAATTTTGAGGTACCATGTATCAATAGACATGCGGCCATAATAGGCAGCGCAGCATTTTTGGCGCCATTTACCCTGACCCTTCCGTTTAAGGGGTATCCACCCTCAATTACCATTTTTTCCATTTTTTATTAATCAGGTTGTTATCGCACGAAACAGTCATTCGAATTCGCTCAGTGTGACATCATTTTGAGTGCCTGTCAGATGTTATCCTGAGCGAATTCGAAGTATTATTACATATTATGATTCATCATATAAATTAAATTAATAGCTGGAGGAGTGCCTTCAATCAGGCTCAAACTCCTTTTGCCAATCAATATCATCCTCTAACGGTTTCTGTCTCTTTTTGTCCAGAAGATAGCTTCCCATAATGAGATAATCCATTCCTGTTCTCATAAAGCATTTATAAGCCTCTTCAGGCCGACACACTATTGGTTCACCTCTAACATTAAAGGAGGTATTAACAACCATGGGGCAACCGGTTTTTTTGTAAAACTCTTCTATGACACTATAAAACAGAGGATTATCTTCCCTGGATACAGTCTGTATCCTTGCGGAGTAATCTACATGTGTAATTGCCGGCACATCAGAGCGTGCCACTTTTAACTTTTCCAGACCAAATAACCTCTCTTCATCACCTGACATTTTGATCTTTTTCTCATCTTTTATATTTGCCACTAATAGCATATACGGACTTTCGCAATCCATATCAAAATAATCTGACACATGTTCCTTCAATACCGACGGAGCAAACGGCCTGAATGACTCTCTGTATTTAATCTTTACATTCATTACCGACTGCATTTCTTTTGAACGCGGGTCCCCAATAATACTTCTCGAACCAAGTGAACGCGGACCAAATTCCATCCTTCCCTCAAACCACCCTATCACATTCTCACCCGCAATCAATTCCGCAACTATTGACGGTATTTCGTCTGTTTTAAGTTTCTCAAAATGAGAACCCTCTTTCGTTAGAAAATCCTCTATCTCTTTATCCTCATAGTGATTTCCTATGTAAGATGCCTTCTGCATCGACTTTGCTTCTTTTACTTCCCGATCATTACTCAAATACTCGTACCAGATCAGTAACGCCACACCCAGGGCACCGCCCGCATCACCCGCCGCGGGTTGAATCCACAGATTTTCAAAAGGCCCTTCTCTTAACAGCTTACCATTTGATACACAATTCAGTGCGACACCTCCCGCAAGACACAGGTTCTTCTTCCCGGTCTCTTTATAAACATGGTTTGCCATACGTTGTACCACCTCTTCGGTAACAATCTGTATTGATCTTGCCAGGTCCATCTCTCTTTGAGTAATTCCTGACTCCGGTTTGGAAGGAGGACCGTCAAACAATTTGCTGAATCGGCTGTTTGTCATTGTGAGCCCTGTACAATAATTGAAATATTTCATGTTCAACTTGAAAGAGCCATCTTCTTTCAAGTCAATCAACTCATTTAAGATAGTATCAACATATCTGGGCTCTCCATAAGGTGCCAACCCCATAACTTTATACTCAGCAGAATTAACTTTAAATCCGGTGTAATAGGTAAAAGCAGAATATAAAAGTCCTAATGAATGTGGAAACTTTAACTCGGACAGGATTTGAATCTGATTCTCTTCTCCAATACCATAGCTTGTTGTCGTCCACTCTCCCACTGCATCAATTGTCAATATTGCCGCATCTGAGAATGGAGATGGATAGAATGCGGAAGCTGCATGAGACTCATGATGTTCAGGGAATAATACATCCCCTTTGAATCCAATCTTCTTCTTAACAATATCCCTTATAAAAAGTTTTTGTTTAATCCACAACGGAATTGATTTAAAAAATGATCTTATCCCAAACGGCGCATATGCAAGATAGCTATATAAGATTCTCTCAAATTTAATAAACGGCTTATCATAAAACCCGACATAGTCAATACCTTCCGCATTGACACCCGCTTCCTTTAAACAATACTCCACCGCATTAGTAGGAAAATGAAAATCGTGCTTTTTCCTCGTAAACCTCTCTTCTTGCGCAGCGGCTACTATCTCACCATCCCTTACAAGACATGCAGCGCTATCATGATAAAAAGCTGAAATACCAATGATATTCATTTTACTTGTTCTCAAATGTAAAAAAATGACCAGAGTTGCCCAGTAAGTTTTTTAGCGTTTACTATTTATTGTGCCAAAACTGTCATTCCAGCAATCAGTTGAACGGGAATGTAAAATTATCACTACAATGGCAGCGAGATTCCCATTTTCCCGTCCAAACGGATTCATCCGGACGTACACGGGAATGACATATGGCAACTTTGAAGCCAATGCATACATTTTAGTACCACCTTGAATTTGAATAGATTAGACAACTACAATTGAGAAATTATACTCATAAATCAGATTCAAACAACCTTAAATAGCCACATAGTAAACAAAACCAATAAAAAAAAGGCCTACCCTTTCTTAAAATAAAAGGACAGGCCCTCTCTAAAACATTCCTGAAAAAAAAGAATAATTATCGATATATCATCAAAACAGAGCGTAAATAAATGGCGCAACGGCAGAACTTTCTGTAAATATTATCAAGAACCCAAGTAACAATAAAAGGACAATAATAGGTGCAAGCCAGAATTTCTTACGTACCTTCATAAATGCCCACAATTCACCAACTATTGAAATCTTGCTCACTTACTTACCTCCAACTAATATTTAAATAAGAGCTTACGTCAATTTTATACAGCCGCAACAAACCAGTCTGCCAGAAAATTTGTATTTTTTTATTCTGTAAGTCAGCAAAAACCGATCCGATTATCATAATATTTTGTTTTATGTCTCTAAAACTGCCGCTCAAATTGCTTCTTAGAAAACAAACCGGAATCTTTCTTAACCCAATATGACTTTGCATTCCTTTCAATACGTTCGTCTAGAAAATCCTTTCCTATTAACTTTGCGAACAGACCAATTGGTGTAAAAATCAGGTAATAAATTATACCCAGAATAATCCTGGTATTTACCCACCCTATCGCATTACCCACAGTTGTTATTACTTTAAATACCGGCTTTAAAATAATCGGTGTAAAAAATGCCAATGTTATGACAAGGCCGGCAAATCCGAAAAACCATACACAAACATCAACATGCCCTTTATAATATTGCAATCCACCAACGAGACATAACAAAGCAGTCAGACCAAATCCAAATTTCTTTATCTCTTTTATTTCATCTTTTGGTTTACGCACACCTCTACCTCACAACATTGAACGGAAAACTATCACAGCAAATTAGCAATAAGCACCCTCAAATTAATAACCTATACTGATATTGTCAACAAAAAACACCAAACAAACCCTTTGGTTTTTATACTCTTCCTGTAATTCCAGCTTTCCTGAGATATATTGTTTCTTTGTCATCAAATAATGTAACTTTTCTGTTAAAGTACATTTAAAGAGACTGCTATCGGACATTATGATATTTGTCCTATTAATTTGGTTAATACTTTACCCGGGCCAATCTCCTCAAATTCCGTATCAGGCTGCATCTTAAGATATTGAATAGTTTCTATCCAACGTACCGGATTGCTGATCTGCTGGGTCATGTTATCGACAATTTCACTGTTTTGATAAGGCGCTGCGGTATAGTTGGCAATTACCGGGATTTCAACTGGTTGAAATGCAAAATTCTTTAAAAAGTCAGCAAACTCATCCTGTGCATCCAGCATATAGCGCGAATGGAACGCACCACTTACCTTTAATGGAATAAACAATTTAACTCCTGCTTCTTCAAAAACGGCCTTAACGGCATCAATGTCCTCTTTACGGCCTGAAATTACCGTCTGTTTCGGAGAATTAAGATTCGCAATATCTATTGTCTCAAAAGAGGCATCTTTTAAGACCTGTTTGATTTTTTCAGGTTGCATTCCAATAACAGCCGCCATACCGCCCCCGGTCGCCTTGACCATAATTTCTCCTCTTTTTTTTACCAGCTTTAAACCTGTGATAAAGTCGAACACGCCGGCAGCGAAAAGAGCATTATATTCACCGAGACTATGCCCTGCGACAAAATCAGGACGAAGATTTGCTTCTCCTGTTTTACTCAAATAGGTAAGTGCATTCACTATATACAACGCCGGCTGCGTATGATCCGTCTGTCCCAGTTTTTTATCAGTATCCTCCAGACAAAGATTTTTTATAGAATACCCCAATACCTCATCAGCCTGTTTCACTAATTCCGAAAATTGATCAAATAACTCCCCGCCCATTCCAACTGCTTGTGACCCCTGACCCGGAAAGACATATATTTTAGTCATGCCCCACTCCACTATATAATTTATTTTAAGTAAGTAAAAGTATATGCCCGCCTGCCAATCAGTTCGGGCAGGAAATTTGCCGTGAACTAAAGCAGTTCGGAATAAGTATTTTATTATTTAACGTAAGACACTTCAATTCCGGTTACCTGCCGGACTCTTTAAGGCTCGGGGCATTACCACACACAAGAGATATAATACATAAAAACAGGAAGACATCAAACAGAAACTGCTTATGATAACTCATGGTGTACACCATAGGCTATTTCAGAGAGAGTTAGATATTCAAAATTCATAATTAAGAAATCTAACCACCTAAACAGGACAAGCTGGAAATTCAGATAGTCGTGTGATTAGGATTTTGAACATTCAGATTATATAGTTGTTTCGAAATTCTGAATTCCCAGCCAGCAAATCTGTCGGGCGGGAACATTCAAATGTATTTTTTTTCAAAATTGGTCAAAATATTATTGTTAAGGTCCAAATATTATTCATCACGCATGCAAGGAGTCCCTTAATCCTGCATTCAAACGTTTTGCCATGGCCTTAACTTCATCAAAAGTTCCATAATCAACACCCATACCTACGGTCGTAAAAGTACTTTTATTGTGAATCAAAGGTTCATCAACTACTTGTGGACATAGCTGAGTAGCTTCCCGGAACTCTTCTGTTCCAGGAACAGGAGAATACTCTGTCATTTTTATCTTTGCCCCTAATCTATTGATATACTCTATTGCTTTCACCACCTCATCAATCGTCTGGCCCGGCATGCCGATAAGTATGTAAATACCAATATCTATTATTCTACCTTCATCCGCTTCCTGAAGATTATGCAGGGCCGTTTCCAGCTCCCGACAACTTACCTTGTTTTTAGATGCTCTCTGTACTGCAGTTGAAGTACCTTCAAAGCCTAATCTGATCGTTTGAAAACCGGCCATTCTTAGTAATCTTGCCAATCTTCTGTCTATATATTTAGGGTGAATACCGTTGGGTGTGTGAAATCGTGGGTGAATCCCTTTTTTAATTAATAGCTCCAGTATTGGGACAATATGTCTTTTCGGGTCCACCAGTAAAGCATCATCAAAAAAAGCAATATCCTCAACTCCCAGCACTTTAACATATTTTTCCAGTTCGGCGACAACATTTTCCGGCCGTCTGAAGGTGAACTTCGACTCAAAAAGAAACGAAGCGCAATAACTGCAACGATAAGGACAACCCCTGGAAGTAATCATGCTCACAGAATCCAGTTCAGGATAAAGCTCATAAGCAGGGACTATTTCCGTTTCCAACCACTTCCCGACATTATAATAATCTCGTTCTTTACCACTGATTTTATCAGCCAGCTTTAACACCTCTAACTCCCCTGCTCCCTCTATGACATAATCTGCTCCGGAATTTGCTTTGGCATGTTCGAGACAGAGAGTAGCATAAATACCCCCAAGAATAACCGGAACAGAAGGAAATATAGATTTAATGATTTCAATTACTTCAAATACACCAGGATACCAGTATGTCATATGAGATGTGACACAAATCATCCAGGGTTTTGGAACAACTTTTAATCTCTTCCTGAATTCTTCCTGAGGTATACCATAACGCTTAAAAGTCCTTGGTATATTATTAAAGAATGAAGGTTTTTCTATCTGTTCCGAGTAAAAAGATTTTGTTCCATACTGTCGCTCTTTATGTGGATATCCGTAGTTATAAAGACAATCTATCAACTGAACGTTATAGCCGAAAAGCTGCAGAGTTGAACCGACATAAAGGAGACCAAGAGGTTTAACCCAGAGATCAAAAGCGGCAAAATCATGTATCCACGGGTTGATCAACAGGATGTTGTGAGCCTTATCATTCATTAGTCATTCGGAATATTTTTAACCGCTGTGTTCTCTCCGAGCTCCTTGTCCTCGGCATCTTTTGCCCGGGAAGCTTTTAGATTTGTTCTTTAGTATTAATTCGTGAAATTCGTGTCTCATCACTTCTTTTATAAAAGCCCGCGGTGGGAATCGAACCCACTTTATAAAACCTTAACACATTAAATAATAATGACTTATAAATTTGGTTTTCTACCTAGTGACGGCCTGGTGACGGTTTTACTGTTCCAGTCTTTGAAGGTGAAGAGTTATCCACATTTTGTATTTTGGCAAGTGAAATCACTTTTTCTTTTAAAGAGACATTAGAGATATCAATTTTTAATTTTTCTAGATCGTTATGTAAGTACTTTTCTGTCGTTTTTATATTTGAATGTCCCAAGAGGCTCGAAACGCTATAGAGCAGACGCATAAACTTACAAAGATGTTGATAGTAAAAGAGTTATAAAAAGAGTTAGAGGCAATATTTTGTAAAAGGAGCGACAAGAATAATGTGCCAACGAGCCAGTAAGCCGTATTTTAAAGGGTTTTGTGAAATAATTTACAAAATCCAATAGTAGAATTACAAAATACGGTGCCCAACTTGTATAATAGAAGTCACACAATAGCACAAACTACTATACAAGAAAGGACACGCTAGAATGCTACCAATATCACAAATTCAAATCAACCAAAAATCGCTACTAATTCACACTGTTCACGAAGATGACAAAGTACTGCTTAATACACCAGATGCGGAATGGTTTCGGGCTTTATATTATTTTCCCTGGGAGAAACACCGTAATTTCGGTGCTGAGTACTACGATGCACTTTATGAATTTAATAAACGAGAAGAGAGAAAGAGGCTGAAAAATCAACCCCAAAAGCAAGTAGTATTATCTCAGAGCAAAGAAGATGCAAGACAGGAGCTTTTGTTTAATAGAGCAACAATGCAAGTTGACAAGGAGAAGAGAGGTGATGTGCTTTATGAAGTAGCGGCTGAATCAAAGCAGCGGATGGTAAGTCCCCTGAGTATATCTCCCGGGGTAGTGCCATTTCGATTGGGAGGTAAGAGGCCAAAATGTTTTTTTGCGTTGTTAAAAAGTTTTTTGGGTACAGCTCTAATGGGATTTCCGTGCGAGCCGGAAAAAGTGTCCATGTTATTAAAGAGTAATCCGAGTTTTGTGCGAGTATGTGGATTTGCACCGAAGGGGGAAAGGGATGAGTATTGTAGCAGGCATATACCAAGTGAGCGTAAACTGCAGCAATTTGACCAGATCATGAGTGAGTGGGGGCTATGGGATAAGATGAAGATTGCGCTGGTAACTGAGAACATAGAGACAGGTGCGATTAAAATAGAAAAGGAAGTAGTAGGAGATACAACTCACTATTATGCATATTCAGGGTTTGAGACAGTAAAGTATAAGGACGAAGATGGTAAGGAGGAGCAGAAGAAGTCGCAATCAAAGCTGACTAAGAGGTGTCGCTGTCAGGACAGAGACAAGTGTGAACATGACTGGGTATTGGCAGATGAAGGAGCGGGGACAATCGTGAAATCCATAACAAAGATGTATTGGGGGCACAAAGCAAGTATTGTAGGTTTTCCACGTCAAGGCGTGCCTCTGGATGCAAGAGCAGTGTTGGATGGACCGACACATGATGGAGAGACATATTTTCCACATGTAGAAAAGGTATTTGATACATATCCGGTGATTGAAGAATCGGTTAAAAGAGCGTTGTATGATAGCGCGTGTGATAGCAGAGATTTGAAAGATAAGTTTATGGACAAACTCGGCTTAGAATTAAAGGCATCTTTAAATCCAAGGCGCAAGAATGGAATAACAGATGGTTTGCCGCGTGGCATGGAGAAGATAACGCCGTATGGTGTGGTAATATGCAATGGTGGCCATGAGATGGATTACAAAGGAATGCGTTATGAAAAAGAAAAATTCATTTACCATGCGCCAACGGATACAGATGGTGAACCGGTGTGTTCAACATGCTTGCATCAGGTAGAGTGTTGTCCCAATTCGTTAACTGGCAGGATGATTAATATATCATTTGGGTTATTACCCCACATAGACACGGAAGATCCTCCAATGGCAAAGAGATTCAAGGCAATAATGACACGTCGTCCTTCAGTTGAGCGGATGATAAAGCGCTTGAAGTGTGATATTGGTGATGATCGTTTAAGCAAGAGAGGGAATCTTGCGTTTCAGGCATACCTGGACAAGACGATGATTGCTTTTCATCTGTTGTTACAGAATTAAATTGGTGATTTTTAAAGTAAAAAACAAAAAACCGTAGGAGAGGTGTTTTCAAATTTGCAAATTATCTCCATTGTTGGTGCTGTGCAGTTTTATACTGTCTTCTTTTAACGTAATTTTGAAGTACGATTGAAAAAAATTTTTGCATCAAGCGCTTTTCGTGCGAGTTTATGCGGAGGCTCTATAAATAGAAACGCCAGAATTGATTAGCTGGCTGGCATAACTGTGTCTCGCCGCATCGTATAGCCTGATGTTTTTATCCAACCCGGCCTTATCCCTTGCCCTCCTCCATACTTCTAATAAGCCAGTCTCTTTGTAGTAATTACCTTCTCTATTGGTAAACATGTAAGCGTCAGAAAGGTTGTTCTCCGCCCTATGTTTAATATAATCAAGTATTTCAGGATGTATTGGTATCTTAACAGGCTTTGATTTTTTTCCCTTCCGCTTCTGCCTGTAAATAGCATTTGAAAAAGTAGCAGAAATGGTAATCAATTCATGTTCTAAATCTACATCCCTACACTTCAAGGCTCTCGCCTCTCCCGGTCTGCATCCGGACAGCATCAGAAATGCAATAATTGGTTTGTCAAAGTCCGGTACGTGGTTGAATACGGCTTTTTGTGCTTTCGCTGTCAACCATCTGGTTATTGGAGGATCAATTTCAATTACAGGAAAATGAGGAACCACGTTTATTATTTCTAAGTCGTTCTTCGCGTACATCAGGAAGGTTTTAAATATGTCAAGACAGTTCTTCAGAGTCTTATTGCCCCATTTATAATTTTCGCTGACATGGGCTTGATAGTTAACAATGTCCAGCTTTCGTATATCCCTGACGTCCTTTGTGCCGAAATAATATATGGCAATCCCTACATAACGCTTATACTGCTGAGTATAACTTGGCGCTATCTTATCTCCAGCCAATTTTAGATCAAGGAACCTACCAAGTAGGCTTGAAACATAAAACTTTTCAAGCTCTTGTTTTATATATTTTGTAGGATCAAAAGTATGATTCTCTATTTCAGTACTAACACGACTCAAAAGGCTTACTGCACGTTGATATGAGTCTAATGGTTGACCGCTTTTGTCTGCAAATAACCTGTACCTCTGGCCTTGATAGAAAAAATCAATATACAAGCGTTTTGGTGTAATCTGGTGCTTAATACAAACAAAACCAAGCTTCTGTATTTCAGTAAACTTACCCTGGCACCTCGGACATTTTCCTTTTGCCCTTATGTTCCCTTTCATAACATCTCCCTCCTTATCCAGAAGGTACGATATCGAGTCCTGTAATGTCAAGGGTTTTTCTAATGGTGCCGGATGCCTTTGCTTCATTTTTTAACTCTTTTTGCTTATGTCTTTAATACTGGAACCCGGAAAGGCATTTTTTACTTTATGAATCGCCACTAATCCTTCTTTTGATATACCTTCACCAATTAGATTTGATACTTCCTCTTGGGTATAGATCGCATCTTTAACACACTCGTCTACCAACTCCTGTAAACCTCTTTCTGTCGCTACTACCCAGAGATAGTCTTCAAGAATTTTTGAGTAAATCCTATAAGATGCTTTCCCCACAGGAGTTATTTTGCCCTGATTAAAAAGCATTACTGCAACATCATTTTTTAAAGCGACAACTTGTTCTGGGTGCAGTTCAATTTCTCCCTTGGATATTTTAAGTTTGATCGTCTTTAATGCACGAAATTTCATTCAACTACCTCCACTTCTTCATTTTCTAAATCAATACAATTACCATCCCCCTGTAACTCTCTACCACTCTCTACCAAACGCCTAACTTTTTTGTCTTCAACACCTTGCGTTGGTAGCGTTTTGGTAGCGTTTCCCTGACTCTCTACCAACTCTCTACCAGTGCAAGTATTTGATATATCAGAGCTTGAGAGAGTGGTAGAGTTAGGTAGAGTTTCTACAGGGAGTTCAGGTTCGGTAACTCCGTATTGTTCAAGCAGGGTGTTGAATTCTAATTTCTTAAGTTGGATTTCAGAGTACCCCTGTATTATTTTGGTAGTTATACCAATTGCTTTAAGTTTTCTGCCCAAGTACTGTGGTGTTAGTTTATGCGTCTCTGGTCTATTCTCATTGAGCAATTCTAATAACTTTGAGTGTGCTACCTCCCATTCTGGAAGGGTTTTTTTATCTGATGAAAGTTCATCAATAGCCTCTACTATTTGGCCATCAATACCTGATTTCTTGTCCTCTTTTTTCTGTGCGGCTACTGCTAAGAGTGCATTTTTTAGAGTGGTTAATCCTTCTGGATGAACCAGTTTGCATACTTGAAACATTGACTTTGATATATCCCATAGTCTGCCGTTTATTCCTTCTACAGATTCCATCTCAGGAAGGGGGTTATCAATGGTTCTTGCTCTCCATGCTGTCAGACGTTCCTTTAATTCTTGCCCCATTGCCGATACAGGATTCTCGTACTTTCGCGGCCTGTTTGGCATTATGATGGGAATGCATCTTGTATCAAGGATTTTATGGATAGGCTCGTTTGTCGCCAGTATGGTAGAACCAAAAATATCATAGTGTACGGTATCTTCAAAAGCTCCTTTCTCAGGAAATAATACTCTTGCAGCTTTAGCCCCTTTTTCATATCGTAATAGTAAAATATCCTCGGTGTTGCTCTTCTCGGCTTTTTTCCACAAATTCATCATGTCAAAGAACAGAGTCGCTTTCATATTCTGTGAGTATCGAAATAGATTTGCCTCTCTTAGCTCAACTAAATGAATACCTCGATAAGACACATAGGCCATAGACTTGCCTGTCCGGCTTTTGCCTCTTTCAGGAACAGCAAAGAATAATAGCATCGGTAAGTAATGAACGTCTTTATGATCTTGCAGGTATGAAAGGTATGTTAAACATGCCACAATTAACCACTGTTCATCAGGTAGATAAGAAAATCTCTTAAAATAGACTATCAGGTCCTTAAATAACAGATCGTCATTATCTGACTGAAGCCACTCCTTAACCTTACTGGACCGCGGTAGAATGAAGGGTAGTAAATGCTGACTCGGTGGTACATAGTGTTCCCCGGAAACTAATTCCCATTCTGCTCTGAAATGGATATTGTCATCTTCTTTTACCATGAATAACGCGCTTCCTGCTTCTTGGGTATCATCGATAACTATATCAATAAGTCCTGGAAAATTTGCACACAGTGCCGGCTTACATTTGTCCTCACCTGATCCTTTCTGAGAATGCTGTTCTTTTATATCTTTTGTTATTGCCCTTTTTGAAATTTTAGTTTTATCTGATAATCTATTAACATACTGTGATTTTTCAGATTCGCTTTGGAGAGATGCTATTCTTCTGGAAATTTCCTGTATTTCTTCCTGTTGTATGTCTGGCGTCGCGTTGCTTATCATTTCATCAAGTGTAAGTTTTCTTAACTGATGAACTGGCAACTGCTTCAATTCATCTACCGAGTGATGACATAAAAAATCATCTAATCCGATCTTACCCTCTCCCTGCGGCAATTCCCTCCAATATACCTTTGCGCCTCTGTCAATCAGTATATATGCAAGTCCACTAACTGCTTGCTTTAGATTCTTACGTTCCCCTCTTCTGTTTGGTAATAACCAGTCATTATCAGGAATCAAATAAATAGTTCTACCGTCCAAAGCAATTTCATTATAATCCGGTATCAATTCATATTTGTCTTTTACCTTCCAGTTCCAAAGACCGGTGATAGCAATACAGTATAAGCCTTCTTGACATGCCTTGAGTGACTTCTTCTCACCCTCTGTTATCTCAAGTGGAATTGATACATCTTGAAGTATTGTTTTTGCTTTTGAAGGTATGAACAAACGATTACCGGAGTCTTTCCTTGCTAAATATTTTGGCTTTTCGCTCCCATCCTTATTAAATGTTTTACCATCTTCATAACATGCTTTGAAACGGCTATAATCTTCATCGAAAGGAATTTCGTACATAGACACAAGTCCGTCTATATTAAAACCTAACTTCATATTAATCTGACCTGATGGAACTGACTTGATACCAGCTTCCTTGATGGTGTCATCTGAAAGCCCTGATCTTTTAAGGTCTTTTCTGTGTTCTGGTGCTATAGCCATTTTTAGTCATCCCTCCGCTCGCAGGAACCATTAAGTTTATCCAGTAATAGATTGATAGCTTGACGCACAATCTCAGCAATTGAACAATCATTTTGTTTGCTTATTGCTTCCAATTTTTCATATTTCTTGTAAGGCATTTGAAAATTAAAAAATCTACTCGGTTCTTTCATGTTAAATTCTCCAAAAAAAAAAGGGGTCACAAAAGGCAAACGACATTGTTTGCTCTTATGACCCCTTTTTACTTATTTGGCTGAATGATTAAAACTTAACGAAAATCTTAACGTTTTTCTTAATTTTGCAAGACTATATATTTGTAAGACTTATATTAATATATTTTTTTATAATTAAGGTTTTTGTTAAGTGTCGTTAAAGCTTAAAAGTTTTTTTAGTAATTTTTACTGAGAGCTTAAAGGTTTTCTTCATACCTCCTTTTACTATCAAATCTTCTATCTCTTGCGATTTACACTGTTTATTTATATTTGATTTGTATGTATCAAATATATTCCTCTTATCCCTAGAAATTGTCTCGTTTGCTGCAAGCTTTATTTTAAAATGTTCAATCAGTATCTGCGCCAGTTCGAATACTTTCAGGTTGCACATGTATTCTATAAGTTTTATTTCTTTAGGTTTTAAAGTAACATTTTTCTTTTTATCAAGAAACAGGATATTATTCCGACAATCCATAAAAAGCGGCTTGGGTGTAGTAGCTTTTTCATCTACATGCTCAACCACTCCATCTCTCTCAGGTTCAATAACAGTTTTTTCTTCTTCTATGTAAATCTGTTTAAACGGCTTTGTGAGTTTTGCTTGTGATCTACTTTGAGGTGAAGATGGCAATAGTGAGACCTCAACAAATTTATCGTTAAATACTTCTTTAAACACATCAGGAGTTCCCCCAATAATAAAATTTATAATGATTGGTGGAGGATAAGAAAAAGAACTATTATATTCATATTCATTAGCTATCTTCCTTCTAAACTCCTGTAATCTATCCGCAATACTTCCATCGAATAGATTTGTATCTAAATAGTTAAGAAAAAGAAAAGGGAACCTAATATCACGAGCAATACATTTATCTAGTTCGTTTTCAATATGTTTCTTTCCTTTTAAACAATTAATAGTTTTTCCGAAAGGTGGATTCTTTATTTCTCTTTTAATTGCAATATCTACAAATGTTTTTATAGTCTGTTGCTCTTCATCACCCTGACATTTTAACAAAATAATCTTACCTGTTCTAAACAACTCATAAATATTTTCGTATTCTTTTTCGGTTATCGCTGGAGCATTGCCTGATTTAATATCTTTAAAATATTTAGAAACAGCTTCATTACCTTTCTTGATAATTATGTCTATACTTTTTTCTGAATTATTGGCTTGATTTACGGTTGGATTTTTTGATGAATGTTTGTTGGCCATGTTACTCCTCTTTCGTAACTCTCTAAGAAAGAGAATTGGAACAACTGGTAGAGATTGCCAGCTTTCGGGAGCGACCCTAGTCCCAATTCTTTTTAGTGATAATAAATTGTAATTCTATTTTTTTATAATTCAAATGGTATTTATATAGTCAATTGCTGAAAAATGTGGGTTGAGAGTTGAGAGGTCATCTATTATAACTGTTTGTGTTAAGATTTGAAAACTGCCCCCCTCTCCCCCTTGTGTGGGCAAATATTTTAAAAAAACTTTTTGACATTATAAATGAGTTCTGTAAATTTAGAGCATAATGAAGAAGATATTAATTGTCGCTACACTCATGCTTCTGCTGCCACTTTTCGGTTGTCTTCAACGGCAAGTTAAGCAATTACAGAGTGAACATCATAGGTTACAATCACTGAAGGAATCATTGGAAAATGAACTACTACTTGCACCAGACCCTCTCAAAGTTGAGGAGCAGTTGCGTAACGTTGATCTAAAGATTCGCTATATCGAATACGAAATACTAAGAAGACAACATATAGAACAATAGGAAGAAAAACAATTTATATATTAGCTTAAAGGAAAATATATTTCTGAATAATTCCCTCAACTAGTGTCTCAAAAACACTTGTTTCTGGTACACTTAAAACCGTGAATCTGGAATATTGATACAACAATACTTACAACACATGAAATCACAGGGTTTTTGGTACACCACTATGAACACATTTCCAATGTTCGCTGCACCGCACCTTTAGACAGGTTCATCTCACTGGCTATCTGCCGGATAGATTTGTTCTGCTTCCGGTATTCAATCACTTTGTCCGTGTCAACATCGTTCTTCGGCCTTCCCAAACGCTTCCCACTGGCTCTGGCCTTACGCAATCCACCTTTAACACGTTCTGCTATAATATCCCTCTCAAGCTTGCTCATTGCGCTAATAATCGTGAATATGGCTTCTCCTAATGGGCTGGACGTGTCGATGTTCTCTTGATACGATATAAAGTCTATACCAAGGTTCCTGAACTCATACAGGGCAGTTACAAGGTGTTTTGTGCTGCGGGCAAATCTATCAAACCTCCATACCAGTACAACATCAAACTTACGTTTCCGGGCATCGTTCATTAGTTCATCAAGCGCAGGTCTTGTTTCCTTTGTACCGGATACACCGTTGTCTTCATACACCTTGTATACAGTAAGACCACGTTCCTTTGAATACCTCTCAAGATCGTTCAACTGCATGCCAACTGATTGATCTTTGGTTGACACTCTAACGTATACAGCCACCTTCTTGCGCGTCATCTTGCATCCTCCCAACAAAAAAGCCCGTGTTCACCAGCTCTGAAAAGTCAATACTTTTCTGTGGGGATTTCTCCTGCCACCTGGTACACGGGCGTATTCGATAACAAAAAAAGGCCAAACTCCCTGAAAGGAAATCGGCCTATTTTTTATCTAATATGATACATTGTATTGACTTTCAGAGGATGGTAATACTACTCCTTTTTTGAATAAAGTCAATGTGTTTTTCAATGTAATCAAACTGGAATCTTCACTACATATGGCTTGCACGTACTTTGCATTAAAAGTATGTTATGAGGTAAGTATGTTTGGCTAATATTATCAATCCTGCTGTTTATTCTCAGTCTCTTCTAATTCCTCCTCCTTCTCTCTTGTCTTCGCATCAATCAAAGCACTTCTCATATTCTCAAATATCTCTATTGCCTGATCTACAGTTAAATCACCTCTATCAACCTTGAAGCATAGACCAAACCTTAACGAATGGAGAGCGTGAATCTGTAGATCGTCTGGATGTTCCTGAACCAATGCTTCTCATTGCAGGTTGGTGTCCGGGTCATTGCAATAATTCTTCTCTTCTGCGTTGAGTGAACAAGAGAATAGCAGAATTGACAGTGTTAGGATTAGGATGATGGGTTTTCTCTTTCTGATTGATTATATAAAACTTTTAAAGATCACAAAAATAATGATTTTTAATTCCCATTAAGTCAATAGCTTTATCTAAGTGCTCTTTCTTGATTCGATTTGACAATTCTATATCTGCAATTGTTCGTGCTACTAGTAAGGATTTAACCTCAGTTCGCTTTGTATCAATATTTAACTTACGGCTAATTTCAGTAAGATATTTTATAATCGATTCATCAACGCCTTCCATTTGAGATTTGTCAGGAACATCTCCATTACATATAATTGAACTTCTACTCTTATACCGTTGTTGTTGTGTCTCTCTAGCTTTTTGAATCTTACGCCTTACAGTAGTAGTGGCATAATCAAAAGTATATAATTTGTTAATGTCAAAAGAGGATACAAATACCTTTAAATCAATTCTGTCTAAAAGCGGTTTACTCATTTTGTTTTTATACTGTTCAATAGTGCGAAAGGTACAAGTGCATTTAGATAACAATTTAGTTGTGGGATGTGTTTCACATCTATTATCTTGTCCGAAGAAAATTGATTTACATTCAGGACAAGAATAATGATTGTACCAACCACAATGACAAGGGTTCATAGCCGCAGCAAGGATAAAATTACATGGATATTCAATAGTTTCTTGTACACGTGAAATTTTGTATATTTTATCATTTAACGGTATACGAAGGTTCTCAATAATATGACCTTTGCACTGGTTAATTTCATCAAAATAAAGAATACCTCTATGCGCAAGGGAAATTAAACCTGGAACCAAAGGTCTTCCGCCACCGAATAGTGCAGCTTCAGTAATATTATTATTCGCTTCTTGAAATGGACGTGAAACAACTACCTCATTTCCTTTCAACTCTCCTTTTGCACTAAAAATTTTGTTCAGTTCGAATACTTCTTTTGTTCCCATTTTTGGAAGCAGCTCAACTGCTGCCATGGATAGCATCGTTTTTCCCTGCCCTGGAGGTCCGACCAATAATATATTGTGTCCACCGGCAAGAGCAATAGTCATAGCGTATTTTGCTTTTGATACACCTTCGATAGATTTTAGATTAGGGACATATCTATTGATTTTCTTTTTTACAGCCTTTGCTTCGCTATATTTTACTTTTCTTGGTGGGCTTATATTTAATAATATATTCCAAACTTCCTGTAGGTTATTTACTTTATAAAAGTTACAATTTTTCTTTGATTTTGAAATCACAGAAGCTTGTATTTCTGCATCTTCAGGTACAATTACATTAAAGTTATTTTTAGTTGCAGAAATCATTCCGAATATTCCACGCTCAGGGCTTTCTACCATTCCATCAATTATATCCAATGTACCAATAAGTAAATACTTGCCTTTATTCTCCTTTATTCTCTGTTTGTATTTAAGTATATTTTCTCTCTGCTTAACAAGTTTTTCTATCTCATTAAGAATTTGTTCCTTTCTTTTGTCCTCAGTTGGTTTATGTAAAATTTTGTCCAATTTATCCTTTAGTTTACTTATTAGGATTCTTAACCTTTCGTCATCTTGCAAAATACATGCTTGTAATAGCATTATTGCAATAGGCAAGTCTAAGCCGGAAGAAGACTTTGGTGTTTCAGCAGGATGTAGATCAATTGTATACCCTTGATTATTAACAACATCCCATTCACCACCTAAAGATTCAATTGCTTTTACTGCTCTAACATATCCTTCTCTTACAACCTTTTGAGCCAAACCAAGCAATGTTGCTCCGTGCTTGTTCTCTTCTCTTACAGCCTTAAATCTAATTAATTGTCCCTCAATACCTGATATATCAGCACCATATATTTCCATTACAAAGTATTCCTCATATGATCATGTTTTAAACTATGATGATATTTACATAATGTTATAAGGTTGGTTAATGTATTAGTGCCACCATTACTGAGAGGGATAATATGGTGTGCCTGTAGAGAACCATTGCAATATCCATCTTGCTCTTGACATTCGAAGTTATCTCTTTGTAATATTTGGTCTCTTAACAAATCCCAATCAATTCCATAGTCTGTATTGTAAATATTATCAATGTTTGTAAATGTGTATTTGCTATTTCTAACACCATCTAGTTTATTAGTTTCTTCTAAAATGTTGTCCAATGCATCTGCTTTGTTAATTAATTCGTTATATTTACGAAGGTCTTCTTTGCTTTTTATATATTTCTCAGAATAATATTGAATGTTTTTTTTATTACCTATAAAGCCAAACGACAAGATATTTGCGATCTTGCCCAACTTTTTATGAAATGCAAGTTTTTTTGAATAACAAAAAAAATCATCCTTAAATATATCTTTCATTTGTTTTTATAAAACTATAGAAAATTTAACTACGAATTAGAACCTTCTTCTTCGGACATAAAACCATCTAAATCAAATTCTGAATCAGTCTTATCAACTAAATTAGTCTCATTATCATCATTCGGGTCTTCATGATCACTACCACAATTATTTTCATTACCATTAGTAAATTCTGGTAAGTCTGGCAATGGTTTCTTGTTTAAATACTTCCTCATCTCAGGATCATTAAGATCAATATCATCTTCTGTCAACGGTTTATGTAATTTATTCCGACTAATAGAAGTATGAGATATAATAGACTTTGAATAAGTAACACTTTTTCCTGAATCATGCTTACAAACATCTCCAGAATTAACTAATTTATTTAAAATTCCTTTAACACGAGAAGGTTCCTTATTAAAATAATTAGCAATTTCTATAACAGTTAATTTTTTACTTTTTTCAATTAATGAATATATTTTTTTACTTAAATTTGATTCATAGTCTCTTGTTTCAAAATCATCATCTTGCCTTGTACCTGTATTTGACATATCCTTTAAAGTGTCAGCTTCAATCTTTTGTTTCTGAGAGTCTTCCAAAGTAGCACTCGTAGAATAAATGATTCTATCTGTGCAATCAAATTTGTAAATAAAGCCAGGTTTAACAAGGCTATTCAAAATACCCTTAACATAAAGATGGTGCATATTAAATGCTCTTGTTGGACGAAGCCGCTATCGCGGAGAACAAAATCGGAAATTTATTATATAATGTAACCTCACACCCTCAACGGGAGGGTGAATCTATTAACAAATAGGAGGTTACAGGTCTATGAAAACATTATCTCAATCCGATTTCAACAAAAATTACCAAACGCATCTAAAGCACCTACGCTTGAAAGGACTCCGGCCAAAAACAATCGAGGCTTATTCACGTGCCATCCGACGGATCGGTGATTATTTTGACAATCAGATACACGATCTATCTGAACAGCAACTACTTGACTATTTTTCCAATC
The DNA here is from genome assembly GCF_002443295.1 of Candidatus Scalindua japonica. NCBI lineage: Bacteria > Pseudomonadati > Planctomycetota > Candidatus Brocadiia > Candidatus Brocadiales > Candidatus Scalinduaceae > Candidatus Scalindua > Candidatus Scalindua japonica. The sequence goes on from NZ_BAOS01000004.1 coordinate 453,182, forward strand.
TCCTCAATACCCATTCATGGAGCGCAGTCAAATTAGACCTCTACGGACTAAAGTTTTTCTACACTCATGTGCTTCATAAGCGTTGGGAGCAAGTAAATCTTATTAAACCACCCAAAACGCAACGTTTGCCCGATATTGTCACCATTAATGAAGCCCACCAACTTTTCCAGGTGACGAGAAAACTCAGTTACCGGGCCTTCTACTTTGTTCTTTACAGTCTTGGTCTCCGCCTGGGTGAAGGACTACGTCTTGAGGTTAGCGATGTCGATTCTCAGCGAATGCGGGTGCATATCCGCGATAGCAAAGGCAATAAAGACCGTTTCGTACCCCTGCCAAAGGTAACCCTGAATCTCTTACGCCGTTTTTGGCTTGTTCATCGCAATCCTGTCTTTCTATTTCCAGGCCGTCATGGTGGCTTGAAATCAGCCCACCTGGCAAAAACACCTCTGAATAGAAATGGCGTTCAGGCCACTCTGCGTAAGGTAGCCCGGGAGTGTGGAATTAAAAAAAAATTACACCACACAGTCTGCGACACAGCTACGCAACCCATCTGATTGAGGCGGGTGTTGATCTGCTTGAAGTACAAAAAATCCTCGGCCACCACAGTATTTTAACCACTGCCAAATATACCCACCTGACCTCTCATACAAATCGTAATGCCTTGCAATTAATTAATGATTTGATGAATGGTTTTTCCATAGAATGGGGGAATGTTATATGATATCTCTCTCCTCTATAATTGAGACCTTCATTGCTGACTTTATCACTCTTTATCATGGTTCGATCCTGCCAAGTCAATTCAAAGCCCTGGCAGCCATGAAGGATTGTCGCACTACGCAAAGCCGCGTCATGCTGGTCCAATGTAATGACTGTGAAAAACAGGTTTTTGTACCGCACTCCTGCGGTAACCGCAATTGTCCTCATTGTCAGAGTCATGAGTGTCAGCAGTGGTTGGAGCGTCAACTGAAAAAAGAAGTGCCTGCTGACTATTTTATGCTCACCTTTACTATACCCAAAGAGCTTCGATCATTAGCATGGCAGCATCAACGCTTGCTTTACTCGATAATGATACAGTGTTGTTGGGAAACCGTAAAAACCTTTGTCCAAAATGACAGCGTATTACAAGGAAACGCTGGAGCCATCACTGTTTTGCACACCCACTCTCGCTCTCTCGATTACCACCCGCATATCCATCTGGTAATGCCAGCCGGGGCCATCAATCAGAAGAAAAAGCTTTGGAGCTTCAAAAAAAGCGAAGGAAAGACGCGGTACCTTTTCAATCACAAAGCGCTGGCTAAAGTGTTTCGAGCAAAAATGCTCGATGCCGTGAACAAAGCGGCTCTTACGCTTCCAGTTAATTATCCCAAAACATGGGTCGTCGATTGCAAATTTGTCGGCAACGGTGAAAAGGCACTGGTCTATCTTGGTCGTTATCTCTACAAAGGGGTCATTCAAGAGAAAGATATTATTACGTGCAAAGATGGTCAGGTGACCTTTCGTTACCAGGATAGTAAGAGCAAAAAAATGCTCACAAGAACACTTCCCGGCCCGCAGTTTCTCAGGTTGATTCTCCAGCATGTTCTACCCAAAGGTTTCAGGCGAACACGGAACTTTGGTTTCCTCCACCCTAATAGCAAACGCTTGATTGCATTGCTTCAGTACCTTACCGGTATCAACCCGAATAAGTCGTCAGCCTGGTTCAGAGAGCGTCCAAAGCTTACGTGCAAATGCTGTGGAGGAATAATGAAGATCATAAAAACGATGATACCTCCATCACACAAATCCAGGTCTTTCCCCTACAAGTTAACAAAAGAGGAGGCTGTTCTGGTTATGTAATCGAATCCGCTATGCATCTAAGATTTGCAAAAACGGCATTATCGGGTCGAGATGGCCCCCGTTTGCCCAAATTTGAGGTAAAATGGCCGAAAAACCATGTTCTGTAGCTCCTAAAGCATGACGACAGCAATTGAAAAATCCACTTCTTTGGCTTCATAGCTTCTGCGGTAAAAAAGAGAAGTAATCTTCATAAGATATTTTCTTATACAATGTTTAGCACCCAAACAACGGGCTTGTCCAACAAACGGTTCAGATTGTGGTTCGTCCCTCACACAATCTAACCTTATTCGTTATGTCTTTTAATGTTACCGCCTTGTTTACTCTAATAAATGAGTATATGTCATTAATAAGTACTGCATCATATAATTCTGGTATGTAATCTTTAATTTCATTTTCAATATTCCGAGCATTTGATTTTATTAACTTACTATTATCAATGTTTTTTTTTGTATACTGTTGTCTATTATCATTGAAAGAACAAATAATTTCTTCTGCAATCTTATATTGATCAATAACACCAAGACGTATCAAATCATCCAACATTTTTACAACATAATCATGTGTAACAGAAAAATAATCCTTTGACAGTTGATTTATTAAATCTTTCAGATTTATTTCTCTGTATTTCTTAACAATTTTATATACTCCGTAGTTTGCATCATATTCTGGGAGTCTTGATAGATAACTTTTAATTTCATCATCTGTGTATTTATTTGATTTCTTACCAGAAGAGTCATTATTAATTTCAAAATATTCAAGGCAATGCTTACATTTTTTTGCAACTGCAAGTATTGTTTCACCACACATAGGGCAAGCTTTTGTTTCAGTATCCATAAGAAAGAATTTCTATAATAAGATTCTATGAATGATAGATAAGAATTCACGATCACTTGTAATATCGCAAGTTTACAAAATCTGCCTTGTTGCTTAGTAAATGTTAGGAAATTTATCCACCAGATTATTGTGTATTTCCAAGTGGTGTGAAATTTTGTAGATCACCTCTGTGTTTGCGTTTATAATACTCATGCAACTATCAAAATCAAGGTTAAAATAAGAAAGAACCCTCACTGACAGAAACCTAAAACCAAACCATGCCTTAATCAACTCTCTCGAAAATGCATTGAGGAAATAGCTGTATTCATGGAAGTTTTCATTACAGACTAGATGGATTGTGACTCTTACCTTATATTGCTTAGGAAAATTTAAACATCTGAACACACAGGGATATTGCTGGTGAGATGTATTGGGATATAATAGACATAAAAAAACGACTACATCCCTAAGTGTATGAAGAATGTAGGCGTCTGTATAATGAATCAATCTTAGTAAATAATTACCTAGCTTTTAACAACTACTTTCTTCTTCCGTCTGCGTCTTACTTCCGCACCTGCAAGTCCCACTATGCCGATGCAGAGGAGGGTGATTGTTGTGGGTTCTGGAACGGTAAATGACTCTGGAATTACAGTACGTACAGCCCATGCAAAGTCTTCGCTACCTGGTTTATGGTCTGCAATTTGATGTCCTGTAGCAAATTTGAATGACCATGCATGTGTATCCGGAGAATGAGGAACGCTATAATCTGTACCAGACCAGTATTGCTGTGGGCCAAAATCTGGATGCTGGTAAGGAATATTAGTAAATAAACCTGTGTTGTGCATGCCAAACTCAGAAAAAGGTAGAACATTATTGCTTATATCTACAAAGCCCTTGTTTCCTAACTCTAAATAAAATAAATACGCCATCTCGCTATTTAAACTGAAAATATTATAGCCAACATCAGTTGTACCATTTACACTAAAATTATAATCGTAATTAGAACCATTAACAGGTAAAGTGCTTGGCAATCTCCAATTATCATAACCAGCAAATGTTAAATTGTCTGCCCATGACTTTGCATCACTCCAGATCATCTCACCATCAGAATCAAAACCAGATGTCTTTGCATAATTAGCATCTTGCAACCACATTAACATTGAACCATCATCCCTTATTTGTGTAATTGTGCCATCAAAATTATCAATTAATGTTGCCTGTACCGTAGAACTGAAAAGCAGAAATGAAATAACTAAGACAAGCTTCTTCATAATACATCCCCTTTAATTGAATCAAAATATTCAGATATGCGGAAGTCTACACTGTTTTGTTATTAATTCAATAACAAATTGAGAGATCATGACATTCTAGAGTTGGCACCTGATTACGCTTGATATGTGAATAATGTTTAAGAGGATGTTAACAACGCAAGACTTTTGTCAATGCTGTCAATGCTTTTTAAGAAAATCCACTTGAGTGAGAAATTAAAATACCTACCATTCTCACCAGTTCTTTATATACCATCTTCTATTTGATTATCACCTGAAGTATCAGAACCAGACACTCCCATGACTTCATCTATATGATTCCTGCACATTTCTATAAAATCAGGGGATGTATACGCATTTTGTTGTCTGTTGTCATTAAAGATATTATTCGCAAACTGTGGTGATGGAAAGAGACCAGTAGCTTTCAATGTGTCTTTAGTAGCTTTGTATGATAACTCACGTCTTTTAATATCATCCTTTGGAATCTCTTTCATTTCTTCTACAAGGTCTTTTACATTTTGCACGGCATCCGGCAGAACTTCTGCGAGTTTCATTTGCTCTTGTTCAATGAGTTCCCGAACTTCATCCTTGCTAGAAAACTTTGAAATAGTGGATCTTTCAACTCCTATCTGCTTAGCAATATTAGTATGTGTTTCACCGACTGTTAACATTTCCACTACTTGATTCTTGACATGTAGTGTATTAAGCTTTCCCATTGCTTCTACTCCCTAATTGTGAAAGTTGTGAAAAGGTTGATTGCTTAAAAACCCATAAGCTGAACGCATGTTCACCCTGCAATTATATAATATATAAACGACAAAACAAGGATATAACTTAGGCTTTATGGCCAAGTAATGAGGAGTATTTCAGGAAATTAAAAAGTGGTTATCCCCACCATTACCATACAGTCTCCAATTTCATTCTGGTGACGGTCTGGTGACGGTTTTTTTAGCCTCTAGAAAACACTAAGTAACTGTAAATAAAGAAGTTAATAAAAGCCCGCGGTGGGAATCGAACCCACAATCTCATCATTACGAGTGACGTGCTCTACCATTGAGCCACGCGGGCATGTCCCCGTCCGTATCGGCACGGGCGGGAGAAAGTTTATTTGGCAAACAATATTATTTGCATGAATTCCTTACTGCTGTTGATATGAAGACAGCTTTAGCCTTTGTTCAAGTAAGCTAGTTATCATAGTGACGTTACATCGTTAATTCAAGGGTAAAATGATGTTCAATAAAAATGTGCTCAATATCAAATACACTTCTTACATTTGCTGGACTGCTCAAAATAGCCCCCCAATTACGCTTGATATGTAAAACTTTAACATCAGGGATATTACAGATGAAATGTGGTTTGGAGTGGGGTTGGGCAGAAATACAAAACATTCACTTAGTTATTATTTGTGCTAATTTTGTGCTAGAATTAACCGTAATAGATAGAATTGATTGAACCTATTAGAACAGATACGATGCTAACAATCCCTTGATTTTCAAGGTAAAACTGGAAACCAGCCCAATATCAAGGACTTATAATTTTAGTATATTTCACATTTACCATCTGACGAACCCATTCCAAAAGAGTATTTACTGTAATCATCTTCTCCCTGCATAACGTTTTATACGCTTGTTCGTTTTTAATTTTATTGCACCAGATCAGCTATTTCCATGTCAGTCTTAATGAGATTATTAACTATGGTTGATAAATCTTCTTGTTTCTTCTCTGCTATTTTTTCAACAAAAGAATAAGCTTCAGAATCCAGATAAACTGGTAGATTAAGCTTCACATCGGGCTTATAGAACTTGCCCTGTTCTCCTTTTGAAAAATCATATTCTTTTTTCATATGTATTGCCTTCTCAGGAACCCAAGCAAAATTGTATTGCGAAATATTTTAATCCTCATTGTTTAAGCGAATGCGGGGTGAACGGCTTAAATCAGTGGCGGCGTTTTTTTGCCGTCCGCTGGATTTGATAGTTATACGGGTTTTCTTAATTTAAGTATTTTAGCTTGTGATGATTCCAATATGGAATCGCGAAGAAAAGAACTTGCCTCTAATATCTCTATCCCAATTAATTCACCACTTTCATTCAACTCGGCGGTAATATTTGGACTTAACTCAATGCTATCCGCTTCTTTTCCATCAGAGATGAATATATGCAGAATATCTTCATCTTTAAAATATGACATTTTTGTTTTATCCATAGGTAAATCTCCCTGTTTTTAGTCTGAAAGTAATTTGTTGGCGTGAAGTTGCATGAATTGTGACCGGTGTTATTTCGCTTCTATGTTTTTCGTATGGAATTATAACCAGTTTATCATCATGTTTTCCCACTGCTATTAAACGTTGGGTTGTAGTATCGAAGTACCTTTTTCCGGAGTACCGTAATATATATTCAATCTTTGAAAGTTCAAATCCCCTTAGTTCTGCTCTATACTTCATATAGTCAGTCCATACAATTACAGTTTCTTCAGGGTTTTCCACATCCTCTCCACTTTTTTATACCTGTTATGTCCGATAACAACAATTCTGAGCTGCAACGATAGCCGTCGATCCAGGAATTGTTATACTTTATTTTTTTAAATTCTAACACAAATTATATTATATAGACCTGCATATAGTCTCTATTATACCCTTATACAATTAAGCAACTAATACAAGACATCATATATATCAGAATTGTACTTTATAAATACAATAGTGGTATGTCAAGTATGATACTTGAGGAACTTTTTTGAGTATCTTTATTCAAATTATGCAAATGTGGATAACTCAAAAAAACATCAACTCCACTCACACCCTCTGATGGTGAAGTTGCTGCGACTATATTGCGACTATAACTCGTACAAATTGGTACAAATAGAGACAAATTGAGCCAACTCAAATATAGTTATAAGTATTTAATATATAATACATTATGTTGATTTTAAAGGACTTGCAAAAAACATCCAAATGGGTTTACGAGTGACGTGCTCTACCATTGAGCCACGCGGGCAATATTTAGTTTGTATGAATTATTTATAGCTACTGGTATGAAGATATCTTTAAGCAAGCTAATTATAATAGTGACGTTACATAGTTAATTCAAGGGTAAAATAATGTTCAATAAAAATGTGCTCAACATCAAATACATAATTTGAATCTGCAATATTTGGTCAGGTTTCTGTATATTCTATCTATTGCCTCAAAACTGTCATTCCCACATGCTTTAAGTGGAAATCCAGTATCAACAAGTCTCTAGTATAACGATTCAAAATTATCGTTGCAATAGACTATATTACCGAAAGTGTGTCCATTTTGTATTTCCACTTAAACACAACAGGGTCCCTGTTAACCTCGTCTATGTACTTCATAATTCGATCTTTTAAATCCTGTTTGGAAACAACTCTTATTCCCCTGAGCATGGTTCTTGCCATTTTCCCGAAAAAGGATTCTATTATATTGAGCCAAGAACCATGTTTTGGTGTAAAAATAAATTCAAACCGATTTGGCACTGTTAATAAATATGCTCTTGTCTCTTTTGATATATGGGCAGAATGATTATCCAATATAATGCGAATCTTTGACTCTTTTTTGTAATTCTGATCTACAGTTTTTAAAAACTGTACAAACTCACGGCTTCTGTGACGGTCAACAACTAAGGCATGGACTTTACCATTCAACAGGTCGATTCCTGCCATCAAACTAACTGTTCCATGACGTATATACTCATGGTCCCTGGCTAAAAAAGGCTTGCTTCCTGCTACAGGTGGAAGATCAGGAGCTGTGTTTTCGATGGCTTGAATTCCTGGTTTTTCGTCATATGAAAGAATAGCCGTAGAACAATTTTTTTGTTCTTTAGATCGAAGTATTTCTACTTCTTTATAGACATAGAGTACTTGTTCCATTTTGGAGTCGAAGTCAGGATCACGCTTTTCTAAATAATATTTGATCTTGTGAGGCCGGATTTCATTTCTGGTCAAAATCTTTGAAACCGTTCCACGAGATATCTTTTTCAGGCAAGGATGACCGGCATTCTTACAATTTGTCTTTATATGATTAGATAAAAGTTTTGTTGTCCAGAGTTCATATGAATATCCAAAATCTTTTGGTTTTTGACAAGCTAATGATACTACCCAAGCACGAGCTTCTTTAGTAATGGACGGCGGCTTGCCTTTTCTTGGTAAATCTTGCAGGGCAACCACAACTCCTAACTGAAGTACCTTATCAACACATCGCTCTATCTTGGGACGATTGGTCTGTAACTGACGAGCTATGGCAGATACTGACACTCCCTCAGAGTACAATAATATTATTTTTGAACGTTCTACCCTTTGGGCAGTTTCTGTTCGTGATCGGCTTAATTCTTGTAAATAAGATTTTTCTTCTCGGTTCAAAATGATAAGTGGTCTTTTTCTGATAAATGGCATATATACCTCCTTTCTTGAGGTTAGTATGCCACAAAAAGAACCATATTGCAATGTTATTATGGAATCATTGTACTAGATACCTAATTAAATACTATAAGCTCCAATTGTTATTAATTTTGCATTAGGACACTGGACCCGATAGCAACCTTGGTCTTGATACCAATTAACCACTCAGTAAATTTACAGAATGTATCAGTGCGATATAAGCCAATTATTTTAATATCATCCTTTGGAATATCTTTCATCTCTTCTGCAAGGTTTTTAATATTCTGTAAGGCATCCGGTAGAACCTCAACTAATTTTAGTAATATTGCGGAAACCCACGACCTTTGGTTGTGGTCAGAAAACAAAGGCTTTGCCAAATAAAAAGACTCATTGTTACAATCTGAGTTAAGTTGTCCCCACAACATCAACAAAGGAGTAACAAATGAGTCGATTTTGTAGATTATCTCATGCGTTATGGCATTGTCAATATCATATTCTTTTGACACCGAGATATCATTTAAAGATTCTGACAGGTCAAGTTGCAAATAAAGAAAACACTATTAGGTCTTTTTCAGAGTAAAAAAGGACGTGAAGTTATAGGGCTAACTACTCCTTGAACATGCTGCGGATACAATAACACAACTACTTAACCTTATTCGTTATGTTTCAACCGAAGGCCTTTTGGTACGAAAAACTTCTCCAGGGCCTCAAAACAGCCTTGTGCAATAAGAGCAAGTATTGCTGCTGGCACGGCACCCTGAAGGATAAGTGATATATTGTCCAGCCTGATACCAGTAAGGATCAGTTGCCCATAACCTCCAGCACCTATAAGTGCACCTAACGTTGCCGTTCCAATATTAATCACTGCTGAAGTCTTGATACCAGCGAGAATAGATCGGGACACCATAGGCAATTCTATCAGTCTAAGCCTTGCAACCGACGGGAGCCCAAGTGCTTCTGCTGACTCTCTTATCTGTGGTCGAATATCATGAAGACCTGTATATGTATTACTTACAATCGGCAAGACACTGTAGAGAAAGAGCGCCATAATAGCAGGAGGCCCACCAATACCCAGTAATGGAATCATAAAAACAAGAATGGCCAGTGAAGGAATTGTCTGGATTACCCCAACAATGCCCAGAACAATCTGTCCCAATTTCGGTAGTTTTGCGGAAAGGATACCTAGAGGTATTGAAATTATAATAGCGGCTGATAATGAGATTGCTACCAGAAAAAGGTGTTCTCCTGTATGGCGCATCAATCGGCGAATTGCAGATTCTTCAAAAAATTCAGTTTGCAGAGATAACTTTTCCAAAAGGAAGTCGGAAGCTATCTTACTTTCCGATACCATTTCAAGGTTGGCACGGGAATTCATTTTGATCATTTCTGATTCATTTATTTTGCTTTGAAGTTCTTTCAGAACAGCTACCACATACGGAGCACGTTTTTCTAAATCAGATCGATACAAAATAACAGCATTGTACATAGGAAAATGATTCAGGTCGTCTTCCAGTAACCGCAGCCCATAATACTTTATCCTGGCGTCGGTTGAATAGATATCAATTGCCTGAATACTACCTTTTTCAAGACCTCGATAGGCAAGATCATGATCCAGACCTCTTACATTCTTCTGTGGTAAATTGTAAATTTTGCGTAGGGCCGGCCAGCCGTCTCCTCGGTCCATGAATTCATTACCAAACCCGAATTTTAAATCAGGATAGTGGCGCAGGTCTGATATCTTTTGAATCTTGAGCTCTTCCGCGACTTCCTTGTTCATCCCGATTGCATAGGTATTATTAAAACCCAACGCCTTTGTCATTTTAATATGATGCTTTGTCAGGGCCTGACGAATCTCCTCTTCGCTATATACTCCCTCACCTGCCAGGATTTCCTCACTGATTGTGCCTGTATATTCAGGATAAATATCAATCTCGCCTTTTTTTAAGGCATTCCATAGTACACGGGTACCTCCAAGTTCACGCATATAAACAGGTTGTTTGCCAGTGCTCTTTATTAGATGAGTTACTATCTCACCGAGAATTACAGATTCAGTAAACTTTTTAGAGCCAATTTTGATCTCTGCTGTGGAACTCTGTACAGAAAGAGGAAGGATGGTTATGCTGAGAATATTGCATACAAAAAGGGGTAGGATAATAAAGTATGTTTTCAACTGGAATCCTTCCTCTTAACATCTAAAGGACTCCGTTGAGCATTAATAAAGCTTGTAACAAATGCATCGGCTGGTGATTGTATCAGATCTTCGAGTGTACCTTTCTGTAAAACTCTTCCATCCCTCAGTAACGTAATAGTATCCCCAAAGAAACCGGCTTCCGCTATATCATGAGTTACCAGAACAACTGTTTTGCCAAGTGCTTGAAATATCATTTTCAAATCCTCCTGGAGATCGGCCCTTATCATCGGATCTAGTGCACCTAAAGGCTCGTCTAACAGGAGCACGTCAGGTCTAACATAAGAGCACGCATCAGACTCACCCTCTGTTGCTGACCGCCCGAAAGCTGTACCGGAAAACGCTCAAGCCCTTCATACGGAAAATGCGTCAGCCTGGTTAGCTCATTCAGCCGTCCATTAATCTGTTCATCACTCCAACACAGGTAGCGTGCCATCAGTACTATGTTTTCATGAGCGGTAAGGTGCGGAAAAAGACCTCCCTCCTGGATAACGTAACCCATTTTTCGCCTTAAAGAAATCACAGTCTCAGGAGTAACTTTGGTTCCTTTAAAAAAAACAGCTCCACTGTCTGCTTGTATAAGGCCTATAATGAGCCGAAGTATAGTTGATTTTCCACTGCCACTCTGGCCGATGAATGCCGTTGTCTGACCTGCAGGAATGGTCAAATTAATGGAATGAAGTGCTGCTGTTCGACCATAAGTTTTAGAAACACTATGTATTTCAATCATAAAAAGGTATGTTTTTAACTAATCGTTCTTGTCTGATTATATGCCCGGTATGTCATTATCGTTTCATAATATAATGAGTTGTAATTCTATTTTGATTGGCAGGTGGAGGTATGTACAGGTACACTTCAGAAAGAAATCGCGCAGCCATTTACGGTTTTGTAACCCATTCGCCACAACTTGTATGACTAACAGAAGTACTTCTTTCCTCAAATTAAGCTAATCAAAATATTTATCATAAAAATCTTTGGGGACATCATAATTTTTTTTACCTGCAACAGCAAAGTAAAATAATGGTTCTCCTTCTATTGAAACACGGTGACGGTATCTCTCTAAATGATATAAATCCATATACTTAGAGAAAATTAAATCTCTAATCATTCTTGAGAACCCGCTGTCGTCACTATTATCAAGAAATGTTTCTTTTATATTAAATGCTACCCAGCCTTCTGATTGGATGATATTAAATGCTACCATAAATGCTTTGGGTGGAATGTCACCAAACCCTAAAGCAGCGACTGTTGTCAAACAGTTTAACGACCATGAAGATAAATCCTCTGCCTCACTTTCATCTAAATTACACAAATCTATAGTGTCATAAGCATCGTATATATGTGGCCTGTCTCGTTCTGTCGCCCGTTTTGCTTCTGGGATAATATCAACACCTACAAGCCTGGAAACACCATGTTTTTTAAGTTCTGCACCCATTAGTCCATTTCCTGCTCCTACGTCTAGTACCCTGAGTTCTGTGAAGTTTTCATTTGTTTGCGCCACACTTGTGTTAAGAATTTCAGTCACTTTTTTTGGAGAGCAGCATTTGAGACGATCATAAAATATCTGTTCATATAATCCCGGGATGTTATAAATCACGTCGTAATCATGAAATTTAATCTTTTTTTGATCCTTAGACTCTAATAAATAAAAAAAAGCTTCATCCTGGTCAGCATTTTGGCATTCACTTTTCGGAAATTGGATTCTGTATCGTTTGTTATTCATAGATTTTTTTGATAAAAAAATTTTATTAAGGACATTATATATAACCTAAGTTGAGCGATTTGTATTTGCTAAAAAGACTTAAAACCCACTTAAAAGGCAATAGTAATTTGTTATAATACATTTTCAAGAAAACAAAATCCATCACCCATTAAGTGAGGAGAGTATTATGAAGAAAAATGTATTTAAAAGCAAGTGCAAGATTAACAAAATCGGAGTAACAAATGACACATTAACCGGCAGAGGAGGCATGTCTTTATTTGTTAAATATTTAAGTAGTGTAGAAATATACCCGTTATTAGAAGAGTTTTTTGGAGATATCAGAAAAAGTGGCAAAGGTCTTCCGGTGTGGAATATATTCAAACAGATATTTTGTTGGTTTTATGATGGGACGAGTCGCCACCTAAATTCATTTGATCAATTAAGAGCAGATGAGGGCTATGCATCAGTAATAGAGAATTCTCAGACAGAGATGGTGTCGTCACATCAGATAAAACGGTTTTATAAATCGTTTTCATGGGTATGTGGAGGCCCATTTCGGAAGATATTACGAAAGATGTTTATTTGGAGGTTAAGGCGAGAAAACCCTGAGGTCATAGACTTAACATTAGATACAATGGTTATGGACAACGATGAAGCACAGAAGCGCTATGGAGTACAGCCCACCTATAAGAAAGTAAAAGGTTTCCAACCTTTACAAGCAATTTGGAATGGTAAGATAGTGGATGCGGTCTTCCGAGGTGGAAAGAAACACAGCAACTATGGTAATACCGTGGTGAATATGATGAGAGACCTTGTGCGGGTAATCCGTGAGGAATATAGTGAGACAGTCACGATAATAGTCAGGCTTGATAGTGGATTTTTTGATGAGAAAATATTACAAGCATGTGACAATCTTGGAGTAGGATTTATCTGTACTGGCAAGATGTATAAGGGAGTAAAGGAGTATGTAGGTGTCCAGTTAGAGGACCAATGGGATGTCTACAGCAATAGGAATCAAGAGTGGAAGTATTTGGAGTTTGGTTATAGATGTGATTCGTGGGAGAGGTTTTATCGTGCAATATACACCAGATTGAGTCATGATGGAGAACAAAGGTTATTGGACTTTGCGCGGCCAGATAATGTAATTCTCACGAATATAGGAGTTAATCCAAAGGTGTTAGCCAACTGTAGTACTCAGGAGGAAGAGAGAAGATTGTTGCATACAGAAACAATTATAGAGAGCCATCATATGAGAGGAGCAGATGAATTACCGCATAGAGGGTTAAAGGATTTTGGATTTGAAGAATTACCGTTTAAGAGATTTGTACCAAATAGTGTAGTATATTATTGCATGCTCATATCATATTTTTTGTTTGAAACATATAAGGAAGATGTATTAGACGGAGTAATGCCAATCGGCAGCTATGCAACAACTGTAAGGAGAAAGGCATTAGACTTTGCAGCAAAGATAATAGGCACTGGCAGGCAGTTAATCCTTAAAGTAACACAGGCAGTAATGGACAATTTGCACTTTGATATATTATGGCAACGAAGTCAAAAACCCATACCAATAATCATATAAGCGTGACAAGAAGTTGAAAACAAGGTTATCTGTGGGAGAGGTATGTCCATGTTCCGGAAAATTGTACTAAAAATGCATTTCTAAAAGAATTTTTTTAGTAAGCGAAGGTTTATTGCCAAACCGAAACAATTTTGGCTAGAAAAAATTGAATATATTTCATTTTTTTTTGTCGTAATATTAAAACCGCTCAATTTAGGTATAAATTTACTATTAAATTCCTTAATATTGTTTAAAATATTTCAAATTCAACCTCTGATTACGTCTGATACAAGTGATTTCTGCATATGGCTAAAGAAATATCGAGCGAAATATAGACTCTTCATAAATCTAATGAATTTAATGTTTCCCGCATTTGAGCATTTGCAGTTTTCCTTATTCGTTATGTACAGAATAATAGACAGAAGCTGATATTACCATTTTGAGTTATTGTAATTATTTAACATCGCCTGATCCTTAGTCACTAATACATCTCCACCTAATGCTGCATTGCTTACAATGATCCTATCAAAGGGATCTCGCGTCCATTTTAAGTTTGTAGCCTTTGTAATAATATTTATAAAGTCTTTATTACATACCTCCAGTCCTATTCGGTTTGAAAGATCAGCAATAACATCGCTAGCTTTTTTTGTAATGCGTTTAATCTCATATAGATATTGCAATTCAAGAATAACTATAGGAGAAACAAAAAGGTCATGTTCATTGATCAAGGCTATTGATAAGTTGCTCAATCGCCC
>NZ_BAOS01000006.1 GCF_002443295.1 Candidatus Scalindua japonica
GGCTTAATCGGTTTAAACTGTTTAAGCTGCAGCTTTGCTGCATTCCACATCAAATCAAACCCATCTCTTTGACAGCATTCCTTTCTGCCTGCAGTTCTTTCAATGTTGCTGAGAACTTCTCTTTACCAAATTCTCCGTGTACAATATCCTCAACAACTTTAACCTTACCATTCTTCACACGGCATGGAAAAGAGAAGATCAGATCTTTGTCAACTCCATATTCACCATTTGAAGCCAGACACATGGAAAATGTCTCACCGTCCGGTGTGTCATGGATCAGACTGTTTACACCTGACACACACGCATTAGCTGCTGATGCTGCCGATGAAAACCCCCTGGCTTTAATAATGGCAGCGCCGCGTTGTTGAACTATTTTAATAAAGTCTTCTTTCAACCAATTCTCATCAGTAATGACTTCATGCGAAGGTTTACCACAAATCTTTGCGTTATAAAAATCAGGATATTGAGTAGCAGAATGGTTCCCCCAAATAGTAAGGTTCTTCACTTCAGTTGTATCTACTCCCGCCTTTTGAGCCAGTTGGGTAATCGCCCTCTTCTCATCAAGGGCAGTCATGGCAAAGAATCTATCATTTGAAAAATCTCCAGCTGCATTCATGGCAATAAGACAGTTTGTATTACAAGGATTACCCACTACAAAGACACGTACATCGTCTGCTGCATTGTCATTGATAGACTTTCCCTGGCCTGTAAATATACTACCATTTATCTTCAACAGATCAGATCTCTCCATCCCTGCTTTTCTTGGAACTGACCCGACTAGAATAGCCCAATTAACATCTTTAAAAGCCACATCCAAATCGCTGGTACAGGTAACTTTTTTGAGTAATGGAAAAGCACAATCATCAAGTTCCATTGCAACACCTTGAAGTGCAGGTAATGCCGGTTCTAGCTCTAAAAGCTGCAACTCAACCTCATGTTCCGCTCCAAACATCTGTCCTGACGCAATTCTGAACAGTAGTGCATAACCGATTTGTCCTGCAGCACCTGTTACGGCCACTTTTACTCTATTTTGTGCCATTACTTATCTCCTTGAAAGAAATGAATTACAGACACTATTTCACGAATTTACACAAATAAAACTTGAATTAATGTCCTTTAAGCATACTTTATTCATAAACTTGCCCCACCTCTTTTTCGACACGCCCGGCCAAGCCGTTCGGACGGGGAATATTCCATATATAAACAGGATTGTTAGTATCAATTTTACAGATTGAAATAAATATTTAAAGATAAATCTCTTTGACATTGTTCATTCTTTGCTTATTTAGTATTATGGACGTTTAGTATTATTATCACGAGGTATTTTTTCAATATGAGATTTAATAGATTTACAAATACAATTCCAACAAGTAAACCTGACCGAAGCACCTATTTCAGATTATTATATTATTTGGTCCCTTACTGGCGCAGAACGTTGATTGTTCTGCTTCTTTCAGTAATCAGTGCGTATATTGCTGTTATTCCAATACAGATACTCGGTATTGTTGTAGACGAAATCAAAATAGCAGATAAATTAATTAAAATCCCTGAAATCAGTCATCAAAACAGTGAAACCTCTACTCACACTCTAACAGAAGAGAATATAAGCCAGATCCCACTGTCCAAACCATTGTTAACTGCTTCTGACTATGTCCATGAACACTGGTTTGGGGATCACAATTCCACCATTTTTATGCTTATCTTCCTGGGTGCCAGTTTTCTGGTTATGCATACGCTCGGAAGTGGGGTTACCATGACCCATGGCTATATTACCACTGAGCTGGGACAAAGGCTCGTCTATGATTTGCGGAATCAGCTCTACGGCCACATACAACGATTTCCATTAAACTATTTCGAGAACAATAAGACAGGTGATATCATGAGCCGTCTTATGAACGATGTCAATTCGCTGGAGCAGGCGATTGTCGGCCCTGTAATCACCTTTATAACGGACATGTTTAAATTCGCCTGGATAATCTATTTCTGCATGAAACTCGATTGGCAGCTTACGTCTATCGTACTGTTTGTCTGTCCCTTTATCTCTCTCTGTACCTATAATTTCGGAAAAAGAATACGAATAATTTTTCGCTCCCTCAGGCAGAAAACCGGTGATCTTAATTCATTGATTCAGGACAATATTTCCGGCATTCGTGTTATTGCCAGCTTTGCGAAAGAACCGGAAGAGTTGGAACGGTTCAAACATAAAAACTATGAAAATTATTATTTGCACGTCCGCATCTTAAGGCTGATTCACACAATGCGGCCAATTGTGGACCTGATTACTGAGATGGGTGCTGTGGTAGTGATCTGTTTTGGAGGCTATAAGGTACTTCAGGGTCAACTCTCCGCCGGTACATTTGTCATATTCTTTCCATATCTTCAAATGATGTATGGCCCTATTACCGGTTTAACACGTTTTTATAATCAGGTACAACGGGCAATCGCTTCTACGGAACGAGTCTTTGAAGTACTGGATACTCCCGCTGATCTTGAAGACGCACCTAACGCTGTTGATTTGCCAAAGGTACATGGTACTGTGGAATTCAGGAATATTCACTTTAGATACAATAAGGACCCTGAAGTCTTAAGCGATATTAATATTAAGGCATTACCGGGGCAGATGATTGCCTTTGTGGGTCCCAGCGGCAGCGGCAAGACTACCCTCACTAATCTGATACCCAGATTCTATGATCCAAGTAAAGGAGATATTATTATTGATGATTACAACATAAAGGAAGTTAAACTCCAATCTCTGAGAAAGCAGATGGCAATAGTGCTCCAGGAAACCTTTCTCTTTAATGATACGGTTAAGGTTAATATCGCCTATGCCAGACCTGACGCGTCTGATGAAGAGATAGAGGCGGCTGCCAGGGCCGCCAATGCCCACGAATTTATTGTTGAATTGACAAATCGATATAACTCCTTAATTGGCGAACGTGGAGTGAAGCTATCCGGAGGTCAGAAGCAGCGAATTGCCATCGCGCGTGCCATCCTTGCAAACCCTCGAATACTCATCCTGGATGAGGCCACCTCTTCTGTGGACACTGAGACAGAACAACTTATACAGAATGCAATCTATCGTCTGGTTAAAAACCGTACTACCTTCGTAATAGCACACAGACTTTCAACGATACTGCATGCCGACCTGATTGTTGTTCTGGAAAATGGGAGGATCGTTGAAACCGGACACCACCAGGAGCTACTGAAGAATGGAGGATTATACAAAAAGCTTTTTGAGATGCAATTTAACACAAAGGAGATGAAAAAACCTGAAGCAGAAAAAAGAGAACCGGAAAAGCCGGAAGCTATGGTAGCACAGGAACAGTTTGTAGAAATAGACGAAACAAAACAGCAGCAGAAATGGCCGTGAAAGCAGGTAGCTTAACTCCTGAATCCATTCACCCTTAAATTCCTGAATTTTTAAGACGAACAATACAATTATGAAAAATAAATCAGTACTCAGTATCACCATTTTATTTCTGGTAATTATCGCATTTGGCTGTGGGCAGGAAGAGCAGACTCCTGCGGATGTATCTAATACTAAAGACCCAATCGTAGAAAAAATAGACAGGAATGCGGCAGCAGAATTCAAAGAGTTTGTTGAAAATCACAAAAGTAATATTATAAGGATTTTAGAGGAGAATAATATCCTGCCGGTAAATTTTCCTACCCCCAACAAATATGTAAGCTGGCATCTTTATAAATCTGCTAATCTGTATATTAAGAATGGAATGGGTACCGCAAAAATAATCCTATCCGGATGGGAGAAATCATACGAAAATAAATATCATGGACCAATTACCCTCTGGTTTGAGCGTAAAGACGGAAAATGGTATCTGGTAGTTAAGGACGGACGTTTAACAACTGCAGTTTCAACGAGTAATGAAGCTTATAACTTATCACCGGAAATCCATCAAGCATTCACAACTCTGTTCCCACACATTGAATATGAGAATTGGTATAAGTGGAAGGAGCCTGTACGCAAAAAACTTGCCTTGATAAGGCTAAAAACAGCCTTACCACAAACTGAATAGATATTGGAGATGCGACTGTGGGAAGAAAGAAACTATGGAGATTAGCGGAACTTGAGGATTTTGACAATCTCATTCAACTTACCGACCAACCTGAACAGGATGATTTCAGGTTTCGAGGTACATGGGCAGAAAATTATTTCAAAAACAAAAATCCAATAACGCTGGAGTTGGCGTGCGGAAAAGGCGATTATACCATTGCCCTTGCAGAAAAACATCCTGATAAAAATTATATTGGTATTGATATAAAAGGCCCTCGTTTGTGGTCCGGATGTAATGCGGCACGGGAGCGAGGTCTTAATAATGTAGCTTTTCTTCGCATAGAGATCCTGAACATTTCTCACTATTTTGCCAGAAATGAAATCAATGAAATCTGGATAACCTTTCCTGATCCTTTTTTAAAGAATACCAAGGCTAATAAAAGACTCACTGCTACTCGTTATTTAGAAGCCTATAAACAGGTTACAAAGAATGGAGCACCAATCCATCTCAAAACAGATTCAACCCCCCTTTTCAATTTCAGTCTCAAATCATTGATGGAAAACAGGTGTAGAGTTGAAGCGAAGATCTATAATGTTCACGATAATGAAGAACGTCACGAAGATCTTTACATCAAAACGAATTATGAGAAAAAGCACCTTGCTGATAATCGAGTGATCAAATATGTGCGGTTTAAACTTGCAAGATGAATCAGACAGAATGGCAGTTACGAATTAACACAAGCAGAAGCCATGGGCAGGAATTTTTGACGTCAGCTAATAACCAGATAGCTCTTTTATGGAATAGTCAAACCTCTCTCTCTTGCCAGTGACTTTACCCATAATGCGAATATTTCATTCATCCGGGTAAAGGGTGATCCTGGGCTCCCTGTTCCGAGTTCCTCCAGTAATGAAGTAACTGCCTGAAATGTACACAGGTTCTCTTTCTTAGATTGTTTCCTCAGGTAATATTTTGAAGGTGGGACCTTTCTTAATCCTATCTTCTTTACCTTCATAGCACCCAGTTTGTAAAACCATCTCCTCGCACTACTCCAGTTTGTATCAAAAACAATAATGTTCAGTGGTTTTCCCATCTCTTCAACAACGCTCTGTCCATCAGGTGAAGTAGGGAAGAATATAACCGGCGTGTATTTACTCCTGGTAATTTCGTCTTCAATTTTTTTCTCCCACCCATTTTCTCCTATATAAATAAGAGCGTTATTTTCCAGCATGAACCGAAGCAGCCTTCCCGTGTTAGACAGGATATGTTCTTCTCGTTTATTTGTCAGCAATGTTAATCTGTGTTCCGTCGAGATGGGAATAATATAACGACAAATACACTCTTCAAGTATTAGCCGGCACTGCATGCATCTTTCCTGTTTTAATTTGCTCATGATTATTACCTTAATAATTGAAAAAATCCAATTCCACTTACAAAACAGAAGGAATAATCACAAAAAGACGCAATGAACGCAAAGAAAAATGATATAACACAGATAAAAGAAAAATTTTAGACATTCAGGAATAGATGAATTGGCAAAATTAATGACAATGGAAAATACAAAAAACAGACAGGATGACAGGAAAAACAGGCGAGAAAAAGAAAGGCAAAAAAACATTAATCATGGTGATACAATGCATGCCGGTAAATGGATACTTGTTGCCGGTAATCGATGTGTTGGTTCTGAAAACGTTAGTTTTTTTCTGCATTAATAATAAAGCCCACGATATCTTTTGTGGATATCGTGAGCTTTTAAGTCATCATTACAATAATATTTTGCAGCTATTCGATATTAATTGTTCTATGCAGCTCTCTTTCGATAGATGATACAGCAAAAAATATACTAGTGTGCTTGATAATATTTTTATACTTTGACAACATTTGAGGCCTTAAGACCCTTTTCTCCCTGCTCAACGTCAAACTCTACCTGGTCACCGTCTGAAAGACTTTTGAAGCCGTCAGCCTGGATTGCGGTATGGTGAACAAAGACATCTTCTCCGTTTTCCGGTGTAATAAAACCGAAACCCTTTGAGTCGTTAAACCACTTAACTGTTCCTTTCTGCATAATTGAAAATCACCTCCTTTAAAAACGATAAAAGTTATAAAAATAAAAAAAGCCACAAGATTGGAAACCTTGTAGCCTTCATATATGCATATATAAATCTAACAACAGTACAATCAACATTGTTAACGCTATCACACAACACCTATTAAAGCAAGAGAAAATAATATATTTATTTTCAAAAAAAAAAACAGCCCCCCATTAATGTTTCTGGAAATTCAAGGCATAAACTCTTCGGTCGTTCCTCCCTCAGAATGACATCCTGATCTATCATTCTGAATGAAACAAAGTGGATTGAAGCATCTAATTTCAGAAAACCGTTATTTGAATGCAGCATTGAATGCAGCACTTGGACGCGTGGCTCCTGCTACTTTCTCAGGGTCAGGATGGTAGTAGCCGCCCAGATCGACTTTCTTTCCCTGCATATCATTCAACTCCTTTATAATCTGTCCTTCTCCTGATACCAGTGCTTTTGCAAGTGGACAGAAATATTCCTGAAGTTCGAGATCTTCCTCTTGTTCTGCCAGTGCCTGTGCCCAGTAGAGCGTGAGGTAAAACTGGCTTCCCCTGTTATCCAGTTCACCCACCTTGCTGGATGGTGACTGGTTGTTGCCCAGAAGCTTTGCTGTTGCCTGGTCCAATGCCTTTGCCACAATACCGGCTTTCACGTTTTTGCGTGCAACGCTGAGGTGTTGGAGTGAGGCGGCAATAGCCGCAAACTCGCCAAGAGAATCCCAACGTAGATGCCCCTCTTCGAGAAACTGTTGAACATGCTTGGGCGCTGAACCTCCCGCGCCTGTTTCAAACAGGCCGCCGCCATTTAACAGACCAACGATTGAGAGCATTTTGGCACTGGTATTGAGTTCAAGAATGGGGAACAGGTCTGTCAAATAATCACGCAAAACATTACCCGTAACTGAAATCGTATCTCTACCATCTTTCACACGCTGAAGTGTATAGCGTATCGCATCAACCGGTGACATAATTTTAATATCCAGATCACCATTTGGGACAAGATTCTCCAGAAAACGATTTACCTTGTCAATAAGCTGCGCATCGTGTGCTCTCTCTCTGTCTAACCAGAAAACCGCCGGTGAACCGGTTATTCTAACTCTTTTAACCGCCAACTCCACCCAGTTCCTGACCGGCTCGTCCTTCACCCGGCACATACGCCAGACATCGCCTTTTTCGATACTATGTTCGTGTAGTGTTACACCCTCCGCGTCAGCAACGCGAATTACTCCATCCTCAGACACTTTAAAAGTTTGATCATGGGAGCCGTATTCTTCGGCTTTTCCAGCCATAAGACCGACATTGGCCACACTACCCATAGTCGCGGGGTCAAACGCGCCATTTTCTTTACAGAATTTTATTGTTTCGTCATAAATAACGGCATAGCTGGAATCAGGGATTACTGCCTTAACATCATGTGCTTTTCCATCGGGCCCCCAGGCTTTTCCACCATCACGAATGATCGGCGGCATAGATGCGTCAATAATTACGTTGCTTGGAACATGCAGATTCGTTATACCTTTATCTGAATTTACCATATATAGATCAGCTTGTGTATCAATACAGGCCTGTATATCATCTTCAATTTCCTCTCTTTGTGCTTCCGGTAAATTCTGTATCCTGGCATACACATCACTCAGGCCATTATTGGGATTAACACCCAATTCTTCAAAAACAGCCACGTGTTTATCAAACACATCTGCAAAAAACACTTCAACGGCCTGTCCAAATATAATCGGATCAGACACCTTCATCATTGTTGCTTTCAGGTGTAGAGAGAATAAAACACCCTTCTCTTTCGCGTCCTCTATTTGTTCAGCAAGAAACTTGCGCAAGTCCTTCCGGCTCATGAATGTAGCATCAACAATCTCTCCTTCCTGCAGCGTTAAATTGTCTTTCAGGACCGTGAGTTGATTGTCTTCACTAAAAAACTCAATTCTGGCATTACCAACAGACAAACCTGAGATAGTAACAGATCTTTCGTTGGAAAAGAAGTCTCCGTCGTCCATATGGGTAACATGAGTTTTTGAATCTGAACGCCATTCACCCATTTTATGCGGATGTTTTCTGGCAAACTCTTTCACAGCCGCGGGGGGCCTGCGGTCTGAATTACCATCTCTCAGAACGGGGTTTACAGCACTTCCCAAAATTTTTTTATATCTTGCCTGAATATCTCTCTGTGCTTCGTTCGAGGGGGCTTCCGGATAATCCGGTATATCATATCCCTTCTCCTGTAATTCAGAAATAGCAGCTTTTAGCTGCGGTATAGATGCGCTGATATTTGGAAGTTTGATTATATTTGCAGTAGGTCTTTTAACCAGCTCACCCAACTCAAACAGAGCATCAGGTTGTTTCTGCTCTCGGGTCAGACTGTCCGGAAATTTTGCAATAATGCGGCCTGCCAGTGAAATATCCCTGGTACTTACTGTAACTCCAGCAGCTGTTAAAAAATATTTTACTATAGGAAGAAAGGATGAAGTAGCCAGTGCGGGCGCTTCATCAGTAATGGTATAGATAATATCCGGTTGTTCTTGTTCTGACATGGTTTTATTCCTAATATTTATTATGTTTTTAAATAAATAGAGAAAGATCTCCCTTTCCCCTGACAAAAAACGCCGATGGCTTTAATCTACTCATTGGCAAGAAGGGGAAAAGGGGTGGTTATAATTTAATACATCGTTCCGTGGAAGTGTTTTAAATACCCACTCGTTCAGAAGCTTGACGCGAACATCCGGTTCTGAACACTTTTTATCCTGTGGCCTATTCCCGGTATGTTCTTTTCTTTAACCTTCATCTCATCCACGAACGCCCTTGGAGTCAATCCCCTGTT
>NZ_BAOS01000007.1 GCF_002443295.1 Candidatus Scalindua japonica
CTGGAAATTCAAGGTATAGACTCTTCGGTCGTTTCTCCCTCAGAATGACATGCTGATCTATTATTCTGAATGAAACAAAGTGGAATGAAGAATCAAATTTTAGAAAACCGTTATTTGAATGCAGCATTTAAGGTAGCACTTGGACGCGTTGCTCTTGCTACTTTCTCAGGGTCAGGATGGTAGTAGCCTCCCAGGTCGACTTTCTTACCCTGCATATCATTCAACTCCCTTATAATCTGTTCTTCTCCTGATGCCAGCGCTTTTGCAAGTGGACAGAAATATTCCTGAAGTTCGGGATCTTCCTCTTGTTCTGCCAGTGCCTGTGCCCAGTAGAGCGTGAGGTAAAACTGGCTTCCCCTGTTATCCAGTTCACCCACCTTGTTGGATGGTGACTGGTTGTTGATCAGAAGCCTTGCTGTTGCCTGGTCCAATGCCTTTGCTACAATACCGGCCTTCACGTTTTTGCGTGCAGCACTGAGATGCTGGAGTGAGGCGGCAATAGCCGCAAACTCGCCAACGGAATCCCACCGTAGATGCCCCTCTTCCAGAAACTGTTGTACATGCTTGGGCGCTGAGCCTCCCGCGCCTGTTTCAAACAGGCCGCCGCCATTTAACAGACCAACGATTGAGAGCATTTTGGCACTGGTATTGAGTTCAAGAATGGGAAACAGGTCTGTCAAATAATCACGTAAAACATTTCCCGTAACTGAAATCGTATCTCTACCATCTTTCACACGCTGAAGTGTGTAGCGTATCGCATCAACCGGTGACATAATTTTAATATCCAGATCACCATTTGGATCAAGATTATCCAGAAAATGATTTACCTTGTCAATAAGTTGCGCATCGTGGGCTCTCTCTTTGTCTAACCAGAAAACAGCCGGTGAACCGGTTATTCTAACTCTTTTAACCCCCAACTCCACCCAGTTCCTGACCGGCTCGTCCTTCACCCGGCACATACGCCAGACATCGCCTTTTTCAATACTATGTTCGTGTAGTGTTACACCCTCCGCATCAGCAACGCGAATTACTCCATCCGCAGACACTTTAAATGTTTGATCATGGGAACCATATTCTTCGGCTTTTCCAGCCATAAGACCGACATTGGCCACACTACCCATAGTCTCCGGGTCAAACGCACCATTTTCTTTACAGAATTTTATTGTTTCATCATAAATAACGGCATAGCTGGAATCAGGGATTACAGCCTTAACATCATGTGCTTTTCCGTCTGGCCCCCAGGCTTTTCCACCATCACGAATGATCGGCGGCATAGATGCGTCAATAATTACGTTGCTTGGAACATGTAGATTCGTTATACCCTTATCTGAATTTACCATATATAGATCAGCTTGTGTATCAATACAGGCCTGTATATCATCTTCAATTTCCTCTCTTTGTGCTTCCGGTAAATTCTGTATCCTGGCATACACATCACCCAGACCATTATTGGGATTAACACCCAATTCTTCAAAAACAGCCATGTGTTTATCAAACACATCTGCAAAAAACACTTCAACTGCCTGTCCAAATATAATCGGATCAGACACCTTCATCATTGTTGCTTTCAGATGTAGAGAGAATAAAACACCCTTCTCTTTCGCGTCCTCTATTTGTTCAGCAAGAAACTTGCGCAAGTCCTTCCGGCTCATGAATGTAGCATCAACAATCTCTCCTTCCTGCAGCGTTATACTGTCTTTCAGGACCGTGAGTTGATTGTCTTCACTAAAAAACTCAATTCTGGCATTACCAACAGACAAACCTGAGATAGTAACAGATCTTTCGTTGGAAAAGAAGTCTCCGTCGTCCATATGGGTAACATGAGTTTTTGAATCTGAACGCCATTCACCCATTTTATGCGGATGTTTCCTGGCAAACTCTTTCACAGCCGCGGGGGGCCTGCGGTCTGAATTGCCATCTCTCAAAACGGGGTTTACAGCACTTCCCAAAATTTTTTTATATCTTGCCTGAATATCTCTCTGTGCTTCGTTCGAGGGGGCTTCCGGATAATCCGGTATATCATATCCCTTCTCCTGTAATTCAGAAATAGCAGCTTTTAGCTGCGGTATAGATGCGCTGATATTTGGAAGTTTGATTATATTTGCAGTAGGTCTTTTAACCAGCTCACCCAACTCAAACAGAGCATCAGGTTGTTTCTGCTCTGGGGTCAGGCTGTCCGGAAATTTTGCAATAATGCGGCCTGCCAGTGAAATATCCCTGGTACTTACTGTAACTCCCGCAGCTGTTAAAAAATATTTTACTATAGGAAGAAAGGATGAAGTAGCCAGTGCGGGCGCTTCATCAGTAATGGTATAGATAATATCCGGTTGTTCTTGTTCTGACATGGTTTTATTCCTAATATTTATTATGTTTTTAAATAAATAACGAAAGATCTCCCTTTCCCCTGACAAAAAACGCCGAGGGCTTTAATCTCCTCATTGGCAAGAAGGGGAAAAGGGGTGGTTATAATTTAATACATCGTTCCGTGGAAGTGTTTTAAATACCCACTCGTTCAGAAGCTTGACGCGAACATCCGGTTTTGAACACTTTTTATCCTGTGGCCTATTCCCGGTATGTTCTTTTCTTTAACCTTCATCTCATCCACGAACGCCCTTGGAGTCAATCCCCTGTCTAAAGAGCTTTTGAAATATTTTGCAGCATCGTCAATAGCACCACCAAATCTTGGGCCGATTGTCAACATGCCTGACGCTACTGATGTTGGAAAGTCCTTCCCCGCTCTGGCAGCTACAATCGTAGATTTTTTCAGCGTACTCTTCCAGTGCACTTATTTATTCCATCAAAGGTCTTAGCAACGTCAGTAAAGTTTACAATTTCACTGCCAATAATAAACACCTTACCCCCTCTACTTTCTCCCTTGACATGAGGTCGAGAAATGTTTTTGTGTACTCACACGTTTCATCGGTACTTGGGTTACCGTTGTACTCTCCGTAGTTCGCGAGCTCATCTCCGCATCCAAGGTCAACCACCGTAGCTGAACCTTCCATTTGACAGTTGGCCAATATGTTGTGCTAACAATTTCTTAGCATCGAACTGCCGTATACCTTTTTGTGCCATACCAATTCCTCTCTGTGTGGGGCCAGATATCAACTTTCAACAATCAGTTTTACTTTCATTTGCATCTGTCCGTCTTCCTGGTTGAAGCAATTATAAACAGTTGAATCAGTGTCCATAGTTTCCGATTCCCACAATCTTTTGCAACATAAGAAAGTGTCTATCTAAAGAGTAAATACTACAACTGTTTTGTCTTGAATTCTGCGCAATAATTAAATCAGGTATTCCAACCCCACTGATACCGGACTTCAAACATTTTACCTGAAGTTGTATAATCTCCTCCCAATCAATCTTGAGAGGAAATTTCATAATTTCGCTTAATAATTGGATAATCTTGTTCTGTCTCTTTACTTTTAAGTATGGAATCAGTTCGGCAATGATAATGTCATTAGTTACAATAAGATTTTCATCTATCAAAATACTCAGCTCACTGGATTTAATACCACTTCTAAAATAATCTACCCAGATAGATGTATCTACAAGCACCTGCATTAACGCCCCCTGAGCAGATCCAGATCAATATTCAGATCAACTTTTCCTTTGAATTTCTTCAGATCAGAAATTTTTGACTTCCTGATCAATTCTGTGAGTGCAAGGATAATTACATTTGTCTTTGTCTTAACATGAGCAACTTCCATTGCTTCCTGAACTAATTCTTCCGGTAAATCAAGCGTGGTTCTCATCATTGTCTCCTTATGCACAATATTACTATTTTATGCATATTTTGTCTATCGTTTTTTAAGAAACAGAAAACCATATCGACCTTAGTATAACCTTTACTGAAACATCAGTTTCTCAATAACTTTTTTGAGTTTCTTCTCAAGTTCTTTCCTGGGATATGAAGAAGTACTGATGATCCTGGACATATAACGATCACCATCAAGCCCGTCTTTGCCAATCCCGATTCGTTCAACAGTACCATCTCCAGATACTACGTGAAATGCCCATAACTGATCAATATTATTTACTCTGTAGTTGAAGACAACAAAGTATTCTGATTCGTCCACGTCTATTGCTTCCCAACCTACAGGAGTAAATACCGGCTCTTTCTCCCATAATGCAATTGCATCTCGCGCATTCATTTTTACACCACTGACTTCTTCATCAACCACAATACACGTTAATGCCAACTCGATGGCATACTCCTCAGGCGAGGCAGCTTCTTGCACAACATCCCTGATACACGCGGTGACGCTTAATAACCCAGCTATTATTACGATGTAAACACAATGTTTATTATTCATACGTTAACCACCCTTCTCAGGTTTTCAGTAAATGTCATCTCCGGTATCATATTTTCTTTTGATAGTTTGCTCAATATTTCAGTAAGCGGAATTTTTGTATCCGGTAAAATCAAATCCGGGTTTAATTCAGAGAGTGGAATGGCAATAAATTCACGCTTGTAAATATCAGGGTCCGGTATGACAACATTTTCATCATGTATTACAAGGTCTCCAAAAAGCAGCAGGTCCAGATCTATTGTTCTTGGCGCGTATCTATCAGATTCTCTGTTACGATGCAACTCCTTTTCTATCGTCCTCAGCACGCGGAATTTCAGTTCCTCTGGAGGAATTGAAGTACTTATCCTCCACACACCATTTAAAAAATCATCCTGATCCGGCCTTAACAGCGGCGTGGTCCTATAAAAAACGGAAATCCCTCTTACACATACATGTTTACTTAAGCATGCAAGTGCATCGGGTATATTCCGTTCCGGATCTATATTGCTGCCAACACCTATAAATACTTCATCCACATTATTGCCCATAGCATTTTCTGGTACGCATAATTTCAACTGCTACAGAACGGGTATATCTTAAAGCACCGGGCTTATCAACAGTAACATTTACTTTTTGTACTCTCAAATTATCAAGGCAAACTTTTGCAATCTCTTCAGCAAGTCTTTCAATCAATAAAAACTCCGAGCATTCTACCAGAGCCAGGATGGTTTTTTTTACCGTTTTATAATCAACCGAATCTCCAAGGCTATCTGTCTGTCCTGCTATCCTGGTATCAGTGAACAAAACAACGTTGATAATAACGTCCTGCTTCTCTGTCCGTTCTTCAGGATTAATACCAATTATACAGCGCAATGCAAGGTCACGGATATGAATCTTATCATTGTACTCTGAGACCTCATTCATATAACTCTCCTTTGAGATTCTGGCCACCGTCTATAAACAGGACTTCCCCTGTAACAAACGTATTTGTTAAAAGAAAAAGTACGGCATCAGTTATCTCAGACTGTTTACCGGAACGATTAAACAGGTTTCTATGGCTTAGTTTCCGGATATATGATTCGTCCTTTCCGTCCGGAGGTAAAATTATACCGGGAGCAATACCGTTAACCCGAAGTTGAGGTGCAAACTCCACCGCCATCATTTCAGTCATATGGTACAACATATTCTTGCTTATTTGATAGGCAGCATGGCCCAGATCATATCGTTTTACACGGCTGTCTAATATATTAATGATGCATCCGTCATGTTTCTGTTTTGCCATATGCTGTGAAAGCCTGAACGGTGCTATTGAGTTTACCGTCAATGTATTGCTCAACTCTTTTATCGAAAGTGTTGAAAGCTTTGAAGAAGAGAATATTGACGCATTATTAATCAGAATGTCAACAGTGCCTATCATATTCCGTATCTCTTCAAAAAAAATATCAACATTATCAATATTGGAAAAATCAGACTTAAATTTCCAGATCTCGACACCGGGTACTTTGATATCTGTCAGGGCTTCCTCTACATCATCGTCACTGGAAAAACAATAATGCACAATAACATTTACATGGTTTTGGGCCAATACGCGGGCAATTTCTTTGCCAATACGTTTTGCAGCACCGGTAACAAGAGCTGTTTTTCCCTTTAACTCATTATTATTTATATTCAGTTTGTATCCTTAAGTGTAAGGTTTGAAAAAAACAACTCTCACCAATTTGAACGGTATCAGTAAAAAAACC
The DNA here is from genome assembly GCF_002443295.1 of Candidatus Scalindua japonica. Classification (NCBI taxonomy): domain Bacteria; kingdom Pseudomonadati; phylum Planctomycetota; class Candidatus Brocadiia; order Candidatus Brocadiales; family Candidatus Scalinduaceae; genus Candidatus Scalindua; species Candidatus Scalindua japonica. The sequence continues at coordinate 6,035 of NZ_BAOS01000007.1, forward strand.
CGTCCGGCCTGCTCGATTTTTCCTTCAGGCGTAGAAACGGGTATTACCTATCAGAACTGCAATAATACATTGCGTATTATTATAACATTTGAAACCAAAAAGAAGCAAGTTAGAACAAGGCACTATTGCTTCTTGAGATAATAGTTTATTGTATCAGCGATTTGTTTTTCGACCTTTTCGTCCTTTTCGTCTTGACAGGGTTGTACCATTTATTAGAGCATTCTCCTCTTCATGTGTAAGGAACCGCCACTGAGATGATGGTATATCAAGCTTGACAGTACCTATCTGTGTCCGCTTCAAATCAAGCACCTTCAGAGAATTATGGAATTGCTGGTCTTGAAGAGCTCCGAAAACACGTCGAATATGCCGGTTCTTCCCTTCTGACAACTCTACTATCAACCGGGTCCTGGGACCTGCATATCCTGAAGTCTTTATTCCCTTGAATCTCAACATACCTATTGGAGTTTTAACACCATCCAGTGTCTGTTGAAGTTGTTCATTTGTGATTCGTCCACGAATCCACACCTCATAAAACTTTGAAAATTTTCCTGGTTTTGTCAGAAGATCACTCAATCCACCTTCACGAGTAAAAAGTAACAAACCTCTCGAATCTCTATCCAGACGGCCTACAGGTATCCACCTGTCTTCAAGTATAAATCTGGGCAGAATATCATACACTGTTTTTCGACTGTTTTCATCGGATAGCGTAACAATCGCTCCTTTCGGTTTGTGAAACATTATGAGTCTGCGGGGCTTTGATGTGGAACGGATATTCATTGTAATTTAATCAAAATCAAATCTGTTTTCCTGAGTTCTTTCATATATCTCTTCTATCATGTCAAAGAAAAGGTCGTAGCATTTCTGCATAACGTATTGTGCTGTCTCCGCTTCTTCAGTCGTCAATGTCTGGCTCTCAAACTTCTCAGGATCACATCCATGCAAGTGACCCGGTTCATATTCCAGGTGTACTTTACCGAAGTAATTGCTCTCGATTGCCCCGACCGCACATTTATGTGAAACAAGAAAGAATGTATTACCCAGCTCTTCTATAACACGAATAAGACAGTACCGTACCAATGGATTTGATGCCATCTGCGTAAGATTTGCTATACCATAGGAAACCAGCCTGCTTTTTTTTATATTATCATTCCACAAAAATTCAAGGCAATCGGCAAATGTAAAATCCTTAAGCTTCTCCTGTAGATTACGTATATCCCTGTTAATTAGAGAATTATGCTCAGCATCCGTAGCTGCATGGCTGTTAATCTGCTCTTCTAATTCATCAGCAGGTTTTTCATAAGGAAGTATATAGTTGTTGATGTCAGAAAATGAGTTGGCAAAATATGTAAAGTATGGAAGCCAGTTCAACCTTTTAGAAGCAGGAATACTCTCATCCTCCATATACTTAATAAGCCGACTCTGTTTGAAATCTTCCCTCATTTGAAAAACAGTTGAAACAACGTCTTTTACAAGCACTGAATCTTCTTTCATTATACTTACCTCCTTTATTGAACACGAAATCTTCACTCTTTCTATCTGAACTAAATTAGTATTGTATGTAGACCCTCCACCCATGTCTGCCAGTCTATCCGGTGTTGTCTGGTTACTGTTGCATCCTCCCGGGCTTAAACTATTCCACCAGATTCCTTTATTTATTGCAATACCCTCTCTCAGATAATCTCCTACAGAAGCCATGAGAACACACTCACCCCGATTATTAAAAACCCTGACCATATCTCCGGTTTTTATCCCGCGTTTCTCGGCATCCAGTATGTTTAATTCCAGTATTGGCTTATCTTTTTCTCTCCCCGTATTACCGAGATTTGCAAAGTTAGAATTCAGAAATGATTTTGCCGAAGGCGTGAGGAGATATATCGGATATTTCCTGTACAGGTCTGGTGAGGTTAGAGGCCCTTCTGCAATTGGCATATGAACAGGCAGAGGGCTATGACCATCCTGTTTCATTTTATCGGAATAAAACTCTATCTTTCCGGTAGGTGTGTAGAATTTAAGATCTTTATATGGCATATGAAACTCACCGGGCATATTAAGACGGATTGCACCCTCACTTCGTAAACGCTCTAACGTTATTCCCTGTAAATAGCTGCTGTCAATTTTCAGTGCGCTGTTAATTATATCAATCGAAGTATCATCAAAGCATCTATCCTGATAACCCATTGATTTTGCCAATGTATTAAACGTATCGAGATTAGACCTGCTTTCCCCCAATGGTTCTATTACCGGTTCATTCAACTGGAGTGATAGATGGAAGTATGAGTAGTGTAGGTCCATATGCTCAAATTCAGTAGTGGCAGGCAACACAATATCCGCGTAACGCGCGGTGTCGGTAAGTAACTGCTCATGCACCACAGTAAACAGATCTTCTCTCTTCAAGCCGGAAATAACCTTTCCTTGATTAAAGAGTACGGCAGCAGGGTTAGAGTTGTATACATATAAGCCATTAATTGCGGGATCCACACTTAAGAGTACCTGTCCCAATTGATTCATATTGATTGATCTGGAAGAGCCGGGACAGAGATCATTTTCTTCAAGCAAGTTCCACTGGATCGGAAACGCTTCACTGGTAGGATAAAACATTCCGCCACCGGGATATTTCCACGCCCCGACCAGACCGGGAAGGCAGGAGATTGTACGTATCATCATGCCACCGTTTGTATGATGCTGCATACCTGATCCCGCATAAATGAACGATGGTTTACGGTCCGCATAGATGGCAGCAAACTCTTTAATAGTTTCTTTATCTACGCCGCTAATCGCTTCTACATTTTCCGGTGAATACTCCTGTACCTGTTCTGACAATGCATTAAAGCCCTCCGTATATTTTTCAACAAAATCACAATCATACAGAGATTCATTAATAATTACGTTCATTATCCCTAACGCAAGTGCGGCATCACTCCCGGGTGTTGGTTGAATAAACAAGTCTGCTATTTCAACAGACTTGATTTTATCAGGATTGATGACTATATGTAAAGCGCCTCTCTTTTTTGCTTCCTTTATCAATGGTATCTGATGAATATTCGTATAATACGGGTTTGTACCCCAGGATATTATCAGTTTTGATTGTGGTATGGCTAATGGATCAGCGCCAAAGGAAGCACCCAAAGTATATTTATATCCAATCCTTCCTCCCTTGGAGCATATAGTCCTATCCAGACCTGAAGCACCCATGCGATTAAAGAGACGTTTGCCGGCAACATCACCATTAACCAGCCCCAATGTACCCGAACCACTGAATGGCAGGATCGATTCAGCACCGTGTCTGCTTATGATATCCTTAAACCGTGATGTGACTGTACCAACCGCCTCATCCCACGATATTCTCTCAAATTTGCCTGCACCCTTCTCACCAACTCTTTTAAGAGGATAGAGAACTCTGTCAGGACTATAGACCCTTGCCGGATAGTGCATTACTTTCCTGCAGAGAAAACCTCTGGTTACAAAATGGGCCGGATCACCTTTGACCTTGACCAATTTACCGTCTTTTACGTACGAAATTATTCCACAGGTATCAGGACAATCATGTGGGCATACACTTCTCAATTCCTTAATCATCTTTACTTTAAATCAATATGACAACTTACCATTTTTAACAGAATACGAACCTACAATTTTAATAATAACAATTAACTGTCCACAAGTAAACAGAACATGTTTGCTTTTCATGATTATTAATATTATTATTTTGTTGAAATTAAAATATTTTCCAAGATAATTGTGTGATGGAGAACATTAAATACGATAAACTTATTCTTACTACTATTCTTGCCGCAAAGCGTGCTGGAGAGGCGATACTTGATGTATACGACTCAGACTTCGCAGTTGAGCAGAAAGATGACAAATCACCACTGACTCTTGCAGATAAAAGATCACACGAAATTATTGCGGATGTACTGGAACAAACCATAACCGTCAATAACTCCACAGTACCTGTTTTAAGTGAAGAGGGAAAAGAAACTCCTTATGACGAAAGAAAAAAGCGGGAATATTTCTGGTTAGTTGACCCTCTTGACGGAACAAAAGAGTTTGTTAAAAGAAATGGAGAATTCACAGTAAATATTGCGCTAATCCACAAACATAAACCTGTCCTCGGTATTATCTATATACCCGTTAAGGACACCTTCTACTTTGCAGCCACCAATTTTGGTGCATATAAATTAGAAGGCAGCAGAATCTTAACAAGTAATATATCAATAAAAGAGTTGACAGACAAATCACAAAGACTACCCCTCAACAAGAACAACAAAACGTCTCTTACAATTGTTGGTAGCCGATCACACACCTCAGAAGAACTCTCTGAATTTGTAAAACAATTAAGTAAAAAGTATGAAAACATTGAGTTTATCTCTTCTGGTAGTTCACTGAAACTCTGTCTCGTAGCCGAAGGTAAAGCTGACGCCTATCCAAGGTTTGGACCTACAATGGAATGGGACACAGCAGCAGGACAGGCAATCGCCGAACAGGCTGAATGCACGGTAATCAACACACAAACCAATGAACCGCTAAGTTATAATAAAGAAAGTCTTCTCAACCCTTTCTTCATAGTGAGCAGACAAGGTCTAAGTTTTAATTTATGATGTATAAATATAAGCTTAAAACCATTCAGGTACAAACAATGCTATCCATGGTTTTATCAGTTTCTATTTTGATAAATGGATGTGTAAACACTAACACCGGCCCACCTCTTTCACAAAATGAATTAAAAAAACTGGAGGAAAATATTGAACTGCTGGCGACAGAAATTTATCTCAATGATCTGGTCAGAGTATGGAAAGTGGGACTTAAAGTCCTGAATATTTTACCGGAAGGTGTAGTTAAAAAACGTGCGGTAACAGGTATGTTAATTGTAGACAACACAGAAGATATTGCCAGGTATTATAGGCTGTCTACAGAAGAGGGATGTGTTGTGGTTAGTGTAGTTGACAATTATATCGCAGACCATGCAGGCATCAGAGATGGTGATATCATAAAAGAGATAGATGGTAAAGAGATCAGGAAGAGTCGTGATATTGCTTTTGAAAATGGAGAGTCCTCAACAGTGGTAGTAGAAAGAGATAATACAAGGCTTTCCTTAGACGTAAAGCCAGAAGAGAAACCATACGTACGAATCTGCCTTAATGAGACAGGCAGGATCAACGCATACGCTAAATTTTCCGGAATAGAATTTACTTCCGGAATGGTACATTTTGTAGAAGATGATAACGAACTTGCTGTAATAATGGGACATGAGTTGGCACATCTTACCGCCAGACACCTGCCAAGGAATATCAGGATGGCCGCATTGTACGGAACGCTTGGTTGTCTAACCGGACCATTTGCTCCTCTTACCACAAAGGCATTGTACGCGCCATACAGCAGAGAAAATGAACGCGAAGCAGATTATCTCGGCCTTATCTATGCACACAATGCAGGCTATGATATAGAAAAAGGAGTGGATCTCTGGAAACGCTTTGCACTGGAAATCCCAAAAAGCAGATCAAAGAGCTTTCTTCGCGGTCATCCGGCAAGCCCTGAAAGGATCCTGCGGGTAAAGAGAGTTGTAGAGCTAATAAAAGCAGGCAATAATCCTCTGGAGGATTTTATACTCAACTAGTTGACAAAATGGTACCATGCATTTCAAAAACCGACTCATTAAAGGCCTGATCGCTACTCTTATTGCGATTACTGCGGGTACAGCAGGATATAAGTTCCTTGGTGGTACAGAATGGTCTCTTCTCGATTCTATTTATATGACCATTATAACGATTACGACAGTCGGATTTGGGGAAATACAAGACCTGTCAGGTAATCCATATGCCAGAATACTCACCATTTTCATCATCTTTTTTGGAATGGGAAGTATCCTTTTTGTGGTGAGTACTGTCACTGGATTTATAGTAGAGGGTGAATTGACTAACGTTTTTGGGAGACGGAGAATGCTTAAAGAGATATCAGTCCTAAAGAACCACTTTATCGTATGCGGCATTGGCGATATTGGCAGCACGGTCGTGAAGGAATTGAAACGGACTAAGAGGGATTTTGTTGTAGTTGATACAGATTCTGAAAAACTTGAAAAACTGAATGAAACGGAGAAAATACTATTTATCAACGATGATGCGACCAATGACGATGTCCTGATTAATGCGGGGATTCATAAGGCCCATGGCCTCATCACAATCCTTCCGGATGACAAAGATAATCTGTTTGTCACATTGACAGCAAAACAGCTGAATCCTGATTTAAGAATAGTATCAAAGGGGTTGGATAAAATCACAATTAAAAAACTGAAGATGGCAGGCGCTGATTCTGTAGTATTACCAAACTTTATTGGTGGCCTGAGGATGGTATCAGAGCTGGTCAGACCTGCCGCTGTCAGCTTTCTCGATAAGATGTTACGGACACAAGATGGTAAGACTTACAGAATTGAAGAGTTTACTATACCGGCAAACTCAAAACTTATTGGCAAAACCTTGTCTGAAGCAAATTTATTACGAAATACCAGGGTACTGATAGTCGCAATGAAAGGAAAAGAAGAAGATTTTATATACAATCCAGAGAGCACATCTATTATCAAAGATGAAACGGTAATTGTAGTACTGGGAGAGAGCCTGGAGACGAAAAGAGTAAGAGAATTGGTAGAAAATCAATAACAATGTCATTATGATTTTATCCTCAATCAGTCCCTATTTTGGTGACCAGATCTCAATCCGATGTCCCTCTGGGTCGAAGAAATAGAAAACATGAGCACCCCAGGCGTGTTCTCTTACCGGATCTAATTCCAAACCGGTATCACGAAGAAATTGCCAGGCTTCAGTAATATTTTCAACCCGCAACGCCAATGTGATGCCAGCACCGCCACTGCTCTTGATAGACGCCTTCCGCTCATCTGCAATACTTATGCAGGCAGTATCCGTCAATTTAAACTCTATAAACCAATTAGAGTCATGGGTAATCGGCAGCTTTAAATGATGCTTATAAAAGTCAACAGTTTCCTGCCATTTTTTACAATAGAGGATAGTGTTAGCATTTTTTGAAGGAAAAGTATTTGTCATTTTCTAAAATCTTCAGTCTAAGTTATATGAAAGCAGGAAAATCAGGTACTGTTTATATTTCTGCTATTCAATCAGTTGTCCATTCTATGATAAAATCAGAGTATGTTCCAGTCGATAATTACATTAATTTTTCTCTCCGTTTTTACCTGACTTTCTAAAACTCCAATACCCTGCCAGGAATGAACCGGATAGATTGTGCCATATACTGAAAATCGCTCCTGGGATTGCCGCCATTACAGAGAAATGCTTGACAGCCAATGCAACACTCAACCCTGAGTTCTGCATGCCGACCTCTATGCTGAGAGTACGGCATGTACAATTATCATATCCCAGTAACCTTGGGAGCCAGTATCCAATCAAGAGCCCGCTCATATTATGCAGCATAACAGCAGAAACAATACTAAGCCCAACCTCCATAAGCTTTGATTGATTAAGACCGACGATTATAGCAATTATAACGACAATAGCAATAGTAGAAAAAAAGGTAAAACCGGACCGATTTTTTTATCCCGGCCCCTAATAAAGTATTCAGGGTTGTACCGGCAAGTACCGGTATAAGGACCATCTGTAATATGCTGAGCAGCATATTTAAGAAGGGAACATGTACAATCTGGTGCAGGTAGAGCAGAGAAAAGACCGGCATCGCGAATACTGCAATGAGTGTAGACGCCATTGTTAAAGTGATTGATAACGCGACATTACCCTTTGCTAAATAACAGATTACATTAGATGCGGTTCCACCTGCACTACTTCCTACCAACACCATACCCGCAACAAACTCAGGCGACAGGCCCAATGATCTGGATATTAGAAATGCGGATAAAGGCATCACAAAATATTGAAGCAAGACACCAATTAAAATAATTTTTGGAGACTTGACTATCTCCTTGAAATCAGGCCATTTCAATGTCATCCCCATGCAGAACATAACTACTGATAACAGAGGTATAATTGCCGGCCTTAACTCTGAGAACATGTTTGGAAAGAAAAATGCAGTTACAGATAAAAGAATTGCCCAGACAGGGAAAAGCCTTGTTGATAGATGAATCATATTTTATTTTCCTGTAATATTATATTCTTATTATTCCTTCCTGTAATTCCTGCCTTCCTAAGCAGTATTATCTTTTTTTATATCTTATTCGCAACACCAATATAATTGAAACCGGCAATTCTGGGAGTTTTTGGCAAGTAAAGGGTGTTCATCGTTTTGATACTGAAACCGCCCTCTTGAAGATATTCCGGTATTGGCCTGTTCAAGTTACAACCACCACCGATTATTTTCCAAACCGGGTTGATTCTATTCTGCCATGTTAGAATAGACTTATCAGGTGCAGCACCATGCTCACAAAACAGCAGTTTGCCGGATGGCTTTATTACACGGTGTATCTGCTGTAATGCAGTATGCCAATCAGAAATGGTACAGAGAGTATAAGTCAACACCACGGTATCTACGCTGTCATTCTCTAATGACAACTCCTCGCCGGGAAGATCCAGCCACTTTACTTCAACACCAGACCGATTTAAATTTCTTTTTGCCTTTCTACGCATACCATCTGAAGGTTCCAGCCCCCAGACAAAATCTACTCTTTCAGCATCATAAAATGGAATGTTCAGTCCTGAGCCAATTCCAATCTCCAATACACGTCCCACTGCGAGAGGAACTATCTTCCCCCGTTGTATCTCAATAGCCTTAGATCCGCAGCCCTTATCTATAATGTGAGGCAAAATATACTGTTCATAAAGACCCATTCTTTATCCTTGCATTTTATAACATAATTAAACATCTATTTTGCTCCAGCAGCATCCGGCAAATTTCACAAAAAAAAAAGGAGTGCAGATTATATATCAAACATCTGCACACCTTTGTATACAACCAAAAGAAGACAATTTCCTTATAATTCAACAACTTAGCTTACACCTAAGTACTCCCGTATTCCTGCACCAAATTTATTACTGAATGCCTTATCAACCTTTTCAATCGGATCACTGCCGAGAAATTCGAAAAGTTTTTCGAGCCTCTCTTCTCTTTCTCCCTTATCAGAGATACTTTTCAGCGCGACAATATCGTCTTCTATTTCAAAATATTTTATCTTTACATCAAGGGGGAGCTGCCAGAATAGCAGAAATCCTCTTTCAGGAAAGTCCACATCTAATATCTTATAGCAATACCGCATAAAGGTTTTTTCTATGCTCTCTCTGATTGCAGAGATCTTTTCTCTTTCACTCTGTAAGGTATCCAAATTACACGGTTTACCAACAACCTCAATATATACTTTTACCTTTGGCTCTGTTCCTGAAGGACGGACAATTATTCGTATGCTTTGCGTATCAGGCGTACTATCAAGATTGAATAGTATTACATTTCTTGATGCTTTATCTGTAGGAGACAAAAACGGCTCACCGTCCCATCTGTCAACCTTTTCATTCACAACAAAATCACTCAATGACCCAACATCGTTCTTTCTCAAATGGTCCATGATGAGGGCAATCTGCTCCATTCCTTTTGCACCCGTTAACCGAATTTCAGTCAGATAATTATGACAATATCCGTACTGCGAGTATATCTCATCAAGATAGTCCATTAACGTTTTGCTATCTCTTTTAAGTTCGGCCGCAAGTTCAGACAACCATACTGCGGCACACGCGGCATCTTTATCCCTCGAATAATTTCCCACAATAAATCCGTGACTCTCTTCAGTCCCCAAAATAAACTTCTGCATCTTACCGGATTTTTCCATTCTGTTCATCTCAGCGCCTATATATTTGAAACCGACCAGAAGATCCGGGATACATTGAATACTGTTTTCCTTTGTTATTTTCTCAATCAGTGAGTTGGTCACGCCTGTTTTTATAACGATGCAATCTTCGCTCAATATATTTTTATCTCGATATTTTGAAATGCCGTATTGGGTCAATATAATTCCAATCTCGTTTCCATTGAGAAACATCCATGAACCATTATGTTTTACCATGATACCGATTCTGTCTGCATCAGGGTCCGTACTGATGATGACATCAGCATTCACCTCTTCAGCAGCCGATAAAGAAGTGTCAAATGATTCTCTTACTTCAGGATTAGGAATATTGAATGTAACATTTTCAAACGCGCCGCTCAAATTTGACGTCTTTGGATCAAGCACAACATCAAAGTTCATCTGCTCTAATATCGGATGAACAGATGTCAGTCCTGTCCCATGTAGTGGAGAATAGAGTATCTTCAACTCTCTTTCCTGAGAAAGTGACAGTGATGAGACAGTGTTCCAGAATGCTTCATCAACCTCTTTACCAATATACTCAATCAGCCCATTTTCTTCAGATACACCAAGATCCATAGTCTTGATCTCTTGAACGTTCTTTGTCACTTCATTGACCAGATTCTGATCATCGGGAGGTATTAACTGACCTCCAAATTCATCATACACCTTTTTCCCATTATCTGTCGGCTGGTTGTGACTGGCGCTGATCATAATACCTGAAATCGCTTTAAGGTGACGGATTGCAAAAGAAAGTTCCGGAGTGCTTCTTACTCCGTCGAACATTAACACTTTTATCCCGTTTGCCGTGTACACTTCTGCACATGCTATGGCCAACTGCTTACAATTGAGATTCATTACGGGGTTATCAATAGTGTCATTATAAACTCCCTTTTGTATATACTCTCTGACGTCATAGGAAATAACAATCCCTCTTCTCTTTGCTTCTTCTCCATACTGTTTGTAAAGATATTGCGAATGTCCCTGTGCTGATGCCTTTATTGTCCAGAGATTTATTCTATTTGGCCCAATCCCCACCGGCCCCCTTCTGCCTCCTGTCCCAAATGGAATAACCTGATAAAAAGAGTCTAACAGAAAATCCCATTTCCCGGAATTAATCAAATATGCTATTTGAGTCGCATAACTGCTGAACATCTCATCAGTCAACCATTCCTCAAGGTTCTCTAAAGCGGAATCTACATACTGTCTTCCAATATCTAATGTATTGAAACCATCTCTGGCCTTTTCAAGCAATTGACTACTGTCTATCATTTTAATTTCTCCATTTTTATACTAACATCACTTTTAAGTGCAAAACACTGCACATCATCAGAAGGCTTACCTGAGATTGCAACAGGTTTGGTTACTTCAGGGTGAACAAAATTTCTGTGACTTCCCTTACCTCACTTATTTACAAAACCTGCATTTTTCAATTCTTTTACAAAGTACCTTATCTTACGAGGCATTATACTATTTTTCTATTTAAAGAACTAACACTTTTAGTTACCTGTTACCACCATACATTTTCTTCAATATAGCTATCAAGGCTTTACGCATATCACCATGGTTACCCACATCAGAAATATCCTTATTCTCTTCAGTCAAATAATCTAAGCCGATTTCTTTACCCGTAAGCAGAAAATCATTAATTGCAACATTGTATATCTTCTCCGGTTTTAATTTTATCCCGGTTATCTGCCATGTGGAACCATCATTACTGAGAATTACATTTATGGTCTGAAGGTATCCGCCGGTACCTCGATTCTTTCGACCCTGATCAAGGACGCGTTTCAGCAAGCTACCCTTCATCTTAACTGATAACACGTCACCTCCAAACGGCATGATCCTGAGAATATCATACTCCGTTACTTTTCCAGGAGGAATAACATCATCTATCCTGACCGAACCTCCATTGAAAATGGCCAATTCTGCTCCAGGAGACACTTCCTGCATTCCTTCACCAATCAATTCTGTAAGCCTGGTAGAGTTGTTTCTAACGCTCGACTCAAGTCCGTCCAGTGATTCTGTAGTCATAACTACCATATTCTCAGGTTCAAAGCCTGCTCTCCTGAATCCTTTATACCCGGCATCACGCCATCTCTTAATGACCTTTGCCGTTTTCGGATCGTCGGGTATCTCACTGGTAATAAACCGGATTCGGGATACAATTTCCAGATCCATTTTGTCTGTATTAAAGAACAATTCATGAACATAAACCGTACGGGCATTGGCATCAGCTTTGGATATCGGTGTGAAATTCAGACCACGCCATACCTGAATATTTTCGTGCTCATGCCCACCTAAAATCAAGTCAATATCAGGAAGTTCTTTTGCAATCCGCATGTCCTCTTCAATAGCAAGATGAGTGACCGCTATCAGGATATCCACCTTGCTTCGCAACCTCTCTACCATTTTCCTGGCAGTATCAATGGGGTTTTTGTAGGAAACATAAGGTTTCTGGTTACCTGCTAATGTTACACCAAACAGACCGATGCGTACCTTCTTGCCTGAATCATCAGTAACAACAATAATCTTATTCTCAGAGACTCCGGGGAATGAATTCCCTTTTTCATCAAACACATTGCTTGATATCCAGGTAGCATTGGATTCACTTAATCTTTTATAGAATGAATCTTTATTAAGATCAAATTCGTGGTTTCCAAAAGTGACAAAATCGAGTCCAAGTGTATTCAATGTTGCCACCATCTGGCGACCATCCAGACGTCCACCCTTATATGGAGCTGTTCCCAAAGCAGATGGGCTGAACAGATCTCCGGCAAGTATTGCATAGGTATTCGGGTTCTCTTTCAGAAACCGCTTCTTCAAGGTAGCGACACGTGCAAGACCGCCTTGTGTCCCTCCGCTGACTGGGTCAATCTCATAGACATCGTTGAAATGAAGCAGTGTTATTTTAACAACATCTCCGGCTGAGAGTCCTGGCATTGCAGCAAAGAGTGATAACAAAAAGCAGACAAATGTTGCTGCAAGTGATATATTAAAAACTCTCATTTTCTTCATATAGGTTCTCCTTATGTTGTATTTCTGTTCAACAGTTCCACTGCTGAGCGCCAGGATATCAGGGTTTTACTTTTAGAATACATCCTTAGCTGCCTCTCAAAACGTTAGTAGTAGAACCACCGGATAGCAGCAAAGACAGACCTCTCTTAGGAAAGGATTCCCGTTAAATGCAGGGTGAATTAAGCGAAGCGAGTCTGCCTTTACACTGGTGGTTTCTATTACGATGTTCTCTGAATTCCCATACTATCCGGGCACATGAGCAGGTGCCATACAAATAGTTTATAGTATTTCAGCAACCTGTTCCTGAGTCCCTCTGTTTGAAAAAGTGTTATCACGTTTCCTGAAATATTCAATATTAGGTTTACGAATATCTTACACGGTTTCAAAATACGAACTATAAGGTACACTATCGTAGTTCTGTTCTTTCTGAAAAATTTGTATAGAGATTTGTAATATTCAATCTGTGATCTCCAGGGATTCTTCTTCTTACTATGACCTGAAAGGTGAAAAACCTCAGCATCGGGCACATGATACACTTTCCACCCTTTCTTATACATTCTGAAACACCAGTCAGTCTCTTCAAGGAAAATAAAATAATCCTCATCAAACATTCCAACCTCTTCCATGGCCTCTTTCCTGACAATCATGCATGCGCCTATAACTGAATCTACCTCTATCGGCTCCTGATAACTCCTGTTCTTACTCGGGTATTTGTTCGGAAAGAAGAGACGCAAAATATTTTTATTAAATATTTCTGTCTCTATGGAAGGAAAGTTGTCTATTGAATTCTGCCTTGATCCGTCATCGTTCAAAAGTTGAACTCCGGCTATTCCAGCGCGGGGAGTCCCTGTCATAAAGGCTAGTAGTTTCTCTATCGAGTGCTCCTTCAGGACGGCATCTGAGTTGAGGAGTACAGCAAACCTTCCCCGCATTATGTTGAATGCCTGGTTATTTGCATGAGCAAATCCGGTATTAACTTCATTCTCTATGAGCTTTACATCGGGAAATTCCTTTTTTACTGCCATCTGACTCCCGTCTTTTGAATTGTTATCAACAACATGAATCTCAAAATTTATATCTGTAACGGTCTTATAAATTGAGTGCAGACAATCCATAAGGATTTTGCGGGTATTCCAGTTTACAATTATGAATGATATATCTACCAATCTTCTGTCACATCTCCCCGGGATGAAACGTAGAGTATTTTTTCTCCCCCGCTGAGGTTTACAATTTTCCTCAGTATGTTTTTCTTTTCATGCATTATACCGCACTGATCAAGGTATGCATTTAAGAATCTTAATCGGTCCGTCAAAGTAAACAGTCTCGGTGTTGACAGGTTTATCTGTGACAGATTCTTCACCCTTTTTCTGACAGTAATCTCATCCCTGAAAGAGACCTTATCGAAATCCAGAAATATGAAACCAAAAGAGCCGTCCTTCTCCTTCACCATGATATTACACGTCTTCAGATCATGATGGAAGATTTTGTAATTGTGCATCATCCCCAGAGTTTTTGCAAAATCATTTATAAACAACCTTTTCTTTTTCACCATTTCACGTGATGGACGATACTTTTGATTAGTTTCTGTAAGGTATATGCCATCATTCTTTACCTCCCCTTTTTCCCCTCCTTTAGAAGGAGTGGATGAGACGGTAGTTGAAATATATTTTTTTGAATCTAATCCTTGATAAGGTGGGGTTATGTGGTTGCTTACTTTATTCAGAGTAGATTCCATTTGATTATTGAAATGCTTTAATATGTACCTATCCATCTCCAGACTATCTTTGACCTCTTCCATGATAACATAACTACCAGTAGGTATTCCTGATATACTTTTCTCAACTAAAGCCAGTGGTAACGGCGTTTTGAAGCCGTATACCCTTAAACCGTTACCAGCCACCCATGCCTTCCTGCCAGCTGTGCCACGGAATATATTTTTAAGAATGCATCCCAGGCATCCTACCCTATACTGTTTTACTACAACATTTCGAACCGTTTTGTCATTAAGAATGTTCTTAGTTAATACCGTCCTGGAATCACGTTTTATGATTGCTTTACTGTCATTATTAACCAAAGCATTATTATGCTTTTCAATCAAATTCAGAAGATTGCCCGTATTATAACCTTTTCTGTAATATATTTTCACACCAGCAAACCTTTTCCTTGAGAACACACTCGTCTCTTTCTGGCATCTTTTCAGTCTGCTTCGGTAATGGATGCTTCTTATTCTGGATGATTGATCATCTATTTGTCTAATGAGTGATTGTTCAGCGCCAGGCAATATTCTATAATATTTTACAACCACTCCTCTTTCCCCTCCTTGAGAAGGAGGGGCTATGGGATGGTTGTCTTTTTGAGATTGAATATATTCATTCTTATTGCTTATAAAAGCATCAGTACCATATGAGCGTATAAAATTTTCTTTATCAGCCATTGTCATTATTGATGATAGTGAGTTGAAAATCTGTGCGAGATTGAATATTCTCTTTCTTGTAGACATGTTCTTAAATATTTTTACACGATGCAGGTCCATTAAGTACAAATCAGAATCAGATACAGTATGTTCCTTCTTGAATTTTATCAAAATATTGCCTGCATGAAGATCATAGTGACAAAATCCCTTCTCATGAATATCTCTAATAAACAGTGCCAGTTTGTTCAGAAGCGCTATCTTTTCAGACTCCTTTTCCACTGACAAATTGCCTGCTAAATTGTCCTGGCAAAATTCCAGGAAATCTTCACTATTTGTAACCGTCTCTGTAACCATAAGGAGAGATCTATTTCCCTCTGATATTGCAAGAGGCAGTGCAGTATTGACACCTTTACCTAACAATGCATTTGCCACCATCCACTCTGTTCTGGCTTTAGTTGGTACAAAAAGATGCTTTATATAATCTTTATAGTCACCTTTTTTGAAATACTTAATGTATATTCCTTTTTCACTTATGTCCGATCCCGACATTGAAATTACCGATCGCACCCTGTTTTCTTTTATTAATGTATAGTCCTTACCATTTAAGTCTGAAAGAAAATTATCAGGATCAAACCTGTTAGGAATCTTTTCATACCCTTCCCTTACCATCCAATCGTTTCCATTTTTGATGGTTTTTATTGACATAGTATTTTTACCATAATAAGTTAAAAGCGTCTAACGTTGGATGTAAGCGAAAAAAGTGAAAGTTTCTTATAAACTTTAAGCAACATTACCTGGTTATGAGATTTAAATGCAAAATAAGGATAACTCTAAGAAATGCCGAAATCAAGAAAAAACAGAAGGTTATCAATAATGAAACACGGGCTTTTGTTACTCCTTAAAGAGTAGTGAGTGAGTTCTTTCGTAACTGTTGATTGGTTGTTTTTTATTGGTTTTAATGCGCAGTCAACAAAACAGACAATATTACTCCGGTATATTTTCCTCATCATAATGTGATATTTCTCTGAGGCTCATGCCCTCTCTCCATAGAAACAGCAACCCGGCAATAGTAACAGGTATGACACTTATTGCCCAGAGTAATATCGCAAAACTTTGAGCGGATGATATACTGACATCAAATACATTTAAAGATTTCTGTGTTGCAATATGAAAAACCCCTATAAAACCAGGCGCTTGCGGCAGTGCTACGGCAAGTGCTAAACATACGATAACGAAACAAGCACCGGCAAAAGATAAACCTATGCTGAATGAGTAGCACAATACATATACAGATGCCGCATTGAAAAACCATATAATAAGAGATAATATCCCTACCCATATCAACTTTGTTTTATGGTCAAAGATCTGAAGACCTGAAACAAATGAATGAAGCAAATTGACCAGTGTATCTCTTAGATTATGCGGAAAAACAAAGAGCATCTTCTCAAAAACGGCTCCCGCTTTTTCAGGATACAACGACAACAAAAACATAGACGTTATCGCACATATTCCAAAAAAAGCCATGATAACAGACCATTTTTTTAATTGGTGAATTATGCTTTGGGAATCTGTTTCTGAAGGCAGAAAATAGAAAAGCAGAGAGGCGATTACTATAATACCGAGGACATCAAATATCCTCTCCATCACTATTGTGGCAAATAAGGTTGAAATTTTTATTTTTTCCTTCCTGGCTATCATAGCCGGCCTTATAACTTCACCAAGTCTGGCAGGCAACAAATTATTTGCCATAAAGCCAATCACAACCACAGAAAACAGATTTACTATCGATATTTTCTTTACCGGTGACAGCAACACCTCCCACCTGATCGCCCTTAAATAGTAATTTACAAATAAGATAATTATAGTAGGGAAAATATAAATATATCTGGCCTCTCTAAAAGCCATTCCCAAGCTTGTCCATTCAATCTTTCTCACAAAAAGCCATGAACAAATAAAACTAATCAAAATCCCCGCAATAAACAGTATTCTTTTTTTATGTGGTTTCAATAGTTTCACTCCATGCGGTAGTAGTTGAACAGCTATAGTTTTGGCTGTCCGGCAGTAAAACTACCGGACAGTCAGAAATTTTTTACTATTATTTTGTATGAAAAGTTAAAGACAAGCCCTCAGAGTCCACGATTATCTCATTTACTCCCTGAAATTTACCCTGAAGTATTTCTAATGAGAGAGGGTTTTCAATCAGTTGCTGAATTGTACGTTTTAATGGCCTCGCACCATAGAAAACATCATACCCCTTCTCTACCAGACACTTTTTAGCAGATTCAGTCACTGACAGTTTCAGGTTATGCTGGCTCAGTCTCTTTTTAAGTCCCTCAAGCTGTATCTCAACAATATCTCCAATTTGTTCTTTTGTCAGGCTGCTGAAAATTATTGTTTCATCAATACGGTTCAGGAATTCCGGACGAAATGTGTCTTTCAAGGTTTTTTTGATATTTGCATCCAGTTCGTCCCTGTTTCCATGACTAATAAAATCCTGGATATACTGACTTCCGATATTCGAGGTCATCGCGATTATTGTATTTCTAAAATCAACCGTTCTTCCATGACCATCAGTCAACCTTCCATCATCAAATACCTGGAGTAAAACATTAAAAATATCTCTATGTGCCTTTTCAATCTCATCAAAAAGAATTACTGAATACGGCCGACGTCTTATTGCCTCTGTCAATCTCCCTCCCTCTTCATAACCAACATATCCGGGAGGAGCGCCTATGAGCCTGGCAACAGAGTGTTGCTCCATGAACTCAGACATGTCAATCCTTACCATCGCATTTTCATCATCAAAGAGAAAAGAAGCCAACGCCTTACATAATTCTGTCTTGCCAACACCCGTAGGGCCCAGAAAGAGAAAAGTCCCTATCGGGCGATTGGGGTCCTGCAAGCCGGCTCGTGCACGTCTGACAGAATTTGAGACTGCTTCTATTGCTTCGTCTTGTCCGATGACCCGTTCTCTTAAACGTTCTTCCATTCTGACAAGCTTCTCTTTTTCACCCTCCATCATCCTTGAGACTGGAATACCGGTCCATTTAGATACAACCTCTGCTATATCATCAGTGTCAACTTCTTCCTTAAGCAGACATCGCTCTTTTTGAATATCCTGTAATCTTTCATGCTTTTCTTTAAGTTTACTGTCATATTCACTGAGCAAACTATATCTTATTTCCGCTACTTTTTCCAGATCACCATTTCTCTGGGCAGTCTGCTCGTTTACCCTTGCCTGATCAATTTTTGCATTTAAGTCCTGAATCTCTTTTATTACCTGTTTCTCATTTTCCCAGTGCAGTCTTAATGCGCGGCCATCTTCTTTGAGCCCAGATAGTTGACGCTCCAGCTTTTCAACCCTTTTCCCTGACTCCTCATCACTCTCTTTTTTTAACGCTTTTCTTTCAATTTCCAGTTGCGTTATCTTCCGCTCTACTTCATCCAGCTCAGTTGGCATACTGTCTATTTCCATCCTCAACTTTGAAGCAGCTTCATCTATCAGATCTATAGCTTTATCAGGTAGAAATCTATCGGAAATATATCTATGTGAAAGTGTTGCCGCTGCAACCAGTGCAGCATCCTTAATCCGGACACCATGATGTAAATCATAACGTTCCTTTAAACCACGCAGGATCGCAATAGCATCTTCAACAGATGGTTCATCGATATATACCGGCTGAAATCTTCTTTCCAACGCCGCATCTTTTTCAATATACTTCCTATATTCATCTAAAGTTGTTGCACCAATACAATGAAGTTCCCCACGAGCCAGAGCAGGTTTCAGGAGGTTGGATGCATCCACCGCCCCCTCCGCAGCCCCCGCACCAACAACCGTATGCAACTCATCAATAAAAATGATTGATTGCCCTTCAGAGGCATCAATGTCTTTTAAAACAGCCTTTAAACGATCCTCAAACTCTCCTCTAAATTTTGCACCGGCAATCAGAGCTCCCATATCGAGAGACATCACCCTTTTGTTTTTAAGTCCTTCCGGGACATCACCGTTAATAATCCTGAGGGCCAGGCCCTCAGCAATAGCCGTCTTACCAACACCTGGTTCTCCAATTAATACAGGATTATTTTTTGTCCTTCGAGATAGTACCTGGATTGTACGCCTGATTTCATCATCACGCCCAATGACAGGATCTAATTTACCCTTAGACGCCAGTTCTACAAGATCTTTGCAGTAGCGCTCAAGAGCCTGATATTTTTCCTCCGGGTTCTGGTCAGTAACTCTCTGACTTCCCCTTATATCCTTTAATGCCGAAAAAATTTCAGATCTGTTAACACCTGATTCAAGCAGTATTTTGCCTGCAGTGCTTTGTTTGTTATCTGTTATGGATATTAAAAGATGCTCGGTGCTTACGTAGTCATCCTTTAATCTACCGGCTTCAGCAGTAGCATTGTTGAATATATCCTTCAATTCATTACTGATATATTGCCCCTGCACTCCACTCACCTGCGGTAAAGATTCTACGGATTTATTGGCTTTGGCAAGAACCGTACTACTATCCACTCCCAGTTTCTTCATAATAGGAACCACTACTCCCTGTTGCTGCTGAAGAAGGCTGACAAGAAGATGTAATGGATCTACCTGTTGGTGTCCTTTTGTAGCTGCAAACTGCTGGGCGTCCTGTATTGCTTCCTGAGCCTTTATTGTAAATTTATCTAATCTCATTTTTTAATCCTCATAACGTATGAAACAAAAAAAGCCGGGGGAAACCCGGCTTTTCTTTATTAAAAATGCTCACTTTCTCCAGTGAAAAGTGGAATAAATAATGATATTTTACTCCTTAACCTCATAATCAGCATCAATAACATCATCACCTTCTTTGCCTTTTTTAGAATCTTTTTCTTCTGAAGGTTTCTCTCCGGCAGAAGCCCCTTCCGTTGATGCTTCCTGACCGGCGGCTGCCTGTTGCTCTTTGGCTGCTGCTTCATACATAGCCTGCGACAATTTGTGAGATTTCTCCTGTAGCTCATCTATAGCCTTCTTGATCTCTTCAACATTTTTTCCTTCTTTAGCTGTTTTCAGTTTTTCCAATGCCTGATTAATGTTGTTTTTTTCAGTCTCATCAACCTTATCACCATGCTCTTTCAGGGTGTTCTCTGTCGAATAAATTACCTGGTCAGCCTGGTTTAGTACATCTATGACCTCCCTGTTCTTTTTATCTTCTTCTGCATGCAGTTCTGCTTCCTTTGTCATCTTATCGATTTCTGCCTCAGATAAGCCGGAAGAAGATTTTATCTGTATAGATTGCTCTTTACCGGTCCCAAGATCTTTAGCTGACACATGAAGAATACCATTTGCATCAATATCAAAAGATACCTCAACCTGTGGAATACCTCTGGGCGCAGAAGGAATTCCGGTTAACTGAAATCTCCCAAGTGTACGATTATCAGTCGCCATTGAACGTTCACCCTGTATTACATGTATATCTACTGCCGTCTGGTTATCCGCAGCAGTCGAGAAAATTTCCTTTTTGTTAGTAGGTATCGTTGTATTACGAGGAATTAAAACAGTGCTGACACTGCCTAATGTTTCAATACCTAATGAAAGTGGAGTAACATCCAACAGCAAGACATCATGGACTTCACCCGCAAGAACCGCCCCCTGTATAGCAGCGCCCAGTGCAACAACTTCATCAGGATTTACACTTTTATTCGGTTCTTTATTAAAGACCTCTTTTACCAGCTTTTGAACAATGGGAGACCTTGTTGTTCCTCCAACAAGTATTACCTCGTTTATGTCACTAGAGCTGATTTTTGCGTCTTTCATGGCCAGTTCACATGGTTTACGACACTTTTCTACAAGGCTGACAATCAGTTGTTCGAACTTTGCTCTTGTCAAGCTCATGGTCAAATGTTTAGGTCCGGACTGGTCTGCTGTTATAAAAGGGAGATTAATCTCAGTGGTTGTTGAAGTTGAAAGTTCACATTTCGCCTTTTCCGCAGCCTCTCTGAGGCGCTGCAAAGCCATATGGTCCTGCCGAAGTTCTATGCCCTGCTCTTTCTTAAACTCATCAGCAATATGATTCAATAAAACCTGGTCAATATCGTCTCCACCAAGATGAGTATTGCCATTTGTAGAGAGTACCTCAAAAACTCCTTCACCGACTTCTAATATAGATACATCAAATGTACCGCCACCAAGGTCAAAAACAGCTATTTTTTCGTTTTTCTTCTTATCAATGCCATATGCCAGGGATGCCGCTGTCGGTTCATTAATAATACGAACTACATCCAACCCAGCAATTGAGCCGGCATCTTTTGTTGCCTGTCTCTGGCTATCATTAAAATAAGCAGGGACTGTAATAACTGCTTTCTTGACTTCCGTGCCCAGGTAATCTTCAGCGGTTTTCTTAAGATTTTGAAGCACCATTGCAGAGATTTCCGGAGGTGTAAAACTATTCCCCCTTGCCTCTACCTTTACTAATTCTTCAGGACCACCTACTATTTCATACGGTACCAGTTTTTCTTCCTCAGCGACTTCATTATGCCTCCTACCCATAAAACGTTTAATAGAAAACACCGTATTTTTTGGATTTATAACAGCCTGGCGCTTGGCAAGCTGCCCAACCAGACGCTCATCTTTATCAGTAAAAGCCACAACAGAAGGAGTAATCCTGTTCCCTTCGGAATTTGTTATTACTTTGGGCTGATCACCTTCCATTATAGCCACTACTGAATTAGTAGTTCCCAAGTCTATTCCAATAATTTTTTCCATCAAATTCTCCTTTATAATATTAAATTATATACTTTTGCTTAAACAGTTTTATAATTGTTTTATTTTTTCTTTAAGAAGATTTTGCCTGATCCTATTTGTCAAACATATAAGGTTGAATATGAATCAAACAATCTTCTTACTTGTATCTGGAAATACGCAAAATATATACCATATATTATACAAATCTCATAAACAATTATGATATAGAAACTTACAATATATATACAAATTTTACAATACTAGTACCTTCTTTATCTGAATCCATATTATGCCATAATGGCATATTTTTGCTGAAATCGAATTTTGACATGACAAATGGAATTTTGCGGAAAGTTTTTGTGTGAATTGCGTAGTTGGTAGATGTAGCGACAATGGAACAATCAGGCAAACAAACATCTGATACAACAATGATACTATTGTCAAGAACCTAAGGCATCTTTCATATTATAATAACCGGGTGGTTTTCCAGCCAGGAATTTTGCAGCACGGAGAGAACCCAGGGCAAAAGAATCACGCGTTTGTGCTTTATGAACCAATTCAAGACGCTCTCCTGCATTACAGAACGTTACCGTATGTTCTCCTACAATATCTCCTGATCGAATTGAGTGTATACAGATTTGATCTTGTGGCCTTTCGTCAGTAATCCCTTTACGCCCATAAATTACCACTTCATCCATTTTTCGATCTGTTGCTGAGCATATATTTTCTGCCAGCCTTAAAGCTGTGCCACTCGGCGCATCTTTTTTATAACGATGGTGTGATTCAATTATCTCTATATCAGTTTCATTACCCAGGATTTTTGACACATACTCTGCAAGGTTAAAAAGCAAATTTACACCAACGCTCATATTTGGTGAAAAAAGGCATGGTATAGTTTGAGATGCATCTTTAAGCTGCCCCATTTGTTTCTTATCAAGACCGGTAGTACCTGTCACAATGGCAACTCCCCTATCTACACAAGCTTTCAGCCTATTCATTGTAGAATCAGGAGAGGTAAAATCTATTAATACCTCAGGTGAACCACTAAGCTCTTCCGATATTGTTATATCGTTATGCCCCCGGCTGATTATAGTGCTCAAATTTTTTCCGATGCATTGGTGACCCTTCCTTTCAAGAGCAGCAACCAATTGCAAATCTTTGTCTTCTGCTACCAGCGTCGCAATCCTTAATCCCATGCGCCCGCATACACCGTTTATTGCTACATTAATCATTATCTTACCAACTCTCTTTTTTTCTATTTATCACGTGTTTTTCTATATCTCTTACTTGCGTTTCTGAGAAAGTTCCTCTCTCTCCTTGTTAAACTCTTCATACCACCCTGGTTCACTTTATCTAACAAACTATCAACCTGTCCCTTAAGGTCCTCCTCTTTCTGGTACTCTTTTTCCTGTTGTTGCTTCTGCCATGACAAAAGAAAGCTGCTAAACCTGGGTTCGTAACGGATGAACAGGAAGCCATAAATAAGTCCTCCTAGATGCGCAAAATGCGCAGTATTACCACTTGCCGGCATAATACAACTGATAACGGTGATACCTGCAAAAATCATAACAAGATATTTTGCCTTAATCGGAAACACGATGAAGATTATAGTGGAATTCGGATAAAACATGGCAAATGCAATTTCTACGGCAAAAATCGCACCTGAAGCGCCAATGATTGGACTATAAGGAGTAAACAGACAGCAAAAGATACCTGCAAAGATGCCTGCTGTAAAGTACATAGTCAGAAACTTCCTTGTACCCATTGCCCTTTCCACTTCACTACCGAACATCCATAAAACCAGCATATTGAATATTATATGCCATGGGCTTGATACACTATGAAGAAACATATACGTTACAAATTGCCATAACCACAACTTTCCTATAGCAAGAGGTTGATAGAGCCAGAAAACCGTAGTAAACTGGTCTGGACCAGGCATTAACTGATGACCTATAGCATCTATATCAGTGCCGGAAGAGGCGCCTCCCCATTGTGAACTAATAGTAGAAAACAGAAGCTGGATGACAAAGACACTGACATTTATAATTATCAGTATCATTATAGCCCTTGTCCATTTACTTCCTATTGAGAGGCCAAATCCAGGCCCCGGTTTGTAATGACTATCGTTGTATGCCATTTTCGATCGAAACCACTATTTATGAAAACTTATAACTTATTTATAGCAACTATAACCGCAGACTACGTTAACTGTTCAATATAACTAATTCAATGGAAATGTCAAGATTGTTATAACTGTTTTACGAACTGAAAATTATAAAAAATGATTACTGTGCCATTATTTTTTTAAACAAGAACACACTGAGAATAAGATTAACAATATTTGCCCCCCAGACTGAAGGAATAATCGGAAAGTTCATGCTCTCTGCTACAACTAACCCCGTTGCAACCAATGGATAGTAAATAAAAAGTATTAAAATAAAACTTATACCCAGACTGACAAGTATATTACTGCTCCTTGTCATTATACCTAGTGGAATCCCTATTAAAATAAACGAAAGGCTTGCAAGCGAAGGCGACAATCTCTTGTGTATGTTTACTGTTAATTCCCTTCTCATATTCTGCTTTTCTGCCATTGAAATTTGCCCAACAAGTATCAGGCGCTCTTTCTCAAGTTCTTCTTCACTGCGGTTAAGTTCCTGAATTTCCAGTGTGACTTCCTCAACTTTTTTGTTCTCTTCCTCTATTAATCTTTGAGATATTAATATCTTTCGCTTTGTTGTTTTAATCCTCCGCTTTTCCTTCTTTATTATTTTATTTATTAAGGCAATATTTTTAGCATACTCCTCATCCCTATCACCTTTATGTTCCAGGTTATCCGTATCTTCTTCATTGTCCTTTTCTATAGCCAGCTTTCTAATATTTCCTTTAGCCACATTAATGTAATTTTCATAGATATTAAGATTAAATCTGGCACGTTTTATTGCACCCTCCTGCCTGGAAATATTTGCGGCTGAATCTTTTCTCTTCTTTTCCGCTCTCTGCAGTTTCATGCTGACTTCACTCTTTTTCTCGTTAATCGATGAAATCCCTCTTGTTGCACGCTTAATAGTTTTTTCAGAATTTTTAAATGGCTTGTCTAAACTGCTTAACTCATTATTAATTTCTCCTCTTTGTTCAATAAGACGTGTCAGAGTAGTATATTTAAGGGCTGAATGACGTACTTTTTGCCTTAATGGGATTGCAAATACCGCTTCCTCGAAACTCCCCATTGTGGGAGAATCAACACTATAATCAATGTCCGGCTTAAGAAATTCACCTCGCCTTAACGTTAAGAATACCTGAGTACCGTCTTCGTCTATCTCTATTTCACCCTCCTCTGCTAATAGTATGTTGACTATATAGTCGTCAGCGTATTCAAAAACGGCAATGTCTTTGAAGTTGTTACTTTCCACGCTACCAATAAAAATCTGGTAAGGATGAAAATCAATCTTCTTTTTAGCCGTAATAAAGTGTGTTGCAAGAACTCGTTTAACGGCCTTCTCTTGAAGTTGTCTCACCTTAAAATAAGATTTTGGCAAAACTTCGGCATTAAGATACAAGGTCAATACACTAAAAAAGATACCAACAATAACTATTGGTACAACTAAGTGGTAAAGGTGTATCCCTGCGGCTTTAGTTGCCGTTATTTCATTGTCAGCACTAAGTCTTCCATAAGACATAACAGTCGCCGTTAGTAACGAAGACGGTAATGCATGTGGCATGGTGTATATAGCCATATATGGCAAAACCGAAAAAAGACTTGGAACATCAAGCCCTTTATGAAGCAATTGTATGGAAAAACCCAGTAATAACACAAATTCAAAACATAGAAGCGATGGCAAGAATGTCCTGAACAACTCTTTTACTAAATATTTATGTAATATCTGTATATTCATCAAATTCGCGAATTAATTCTTTTTGTGTAAGATCTCGGATTTCAAGATCTTAAGGTTGATTATATCTATCCTGCTTTGAATTGGTCAATAACAAATATTTGACAGTGAATGTACTGTTCAAAATACAATCTTTTCATTGACAAAAGCCTTATGTGTGATACCATCATTTTGCAAATTATCAAGCAATTTAACAATAAAACCTGTTAAAAAATATCGACATATGTCAAAAAATAACAATATGATAACAGAATGTGCCAGGCTGTTTTCATACGCTAAACCACATTGGAAGATGTTTTTTCTCACCCTGCTCTGTATGGCACTTTTCACACTGTTCATTGGCGCTCAGTTAGCATTAATTAAGCCCGTAATAGATCGATTGATAAGAGGAGAAACGGCAAAAACTTCGTCTGTGACACACAGTGTTCATAAGGAAAATAATTCTGTAGATACATTTAGCAGCTTAAAACGAAAAGCTACCTCCAGAGTAACAGGAACAGCCTTTGTATCAAAATTTGATAAATTGTTTAAGAAATATACTCATTCTTTTACTTTTATAGGAATTCTTGTGGCAATTCTGGCCCCATTCATTTTTGCCTTTAATTATCTTCAAACATACCTGAAAAACCATGTTATGTGGAGCGTACTCATGGATATACGTAATCACCTATGCGAACATATCCTGCCACAACCTCTGAGTTATTTCGATAATAGAAAAAGCGGAGAACTGATCTCCAGACTCACGAATGACATTAATGCTACACAATTTGGTCTTTCGATCCTGTTTGATAGTATTCTCCTTCAACCTATGCGCCTTATATGCGGATTAGGACTGGCATTCTATTTCAGTTGGAAACTTTCAATGTTTACATTTGTATTATTTCCCGTTGTTATTATACCGGTGATTGTATTTGGGCGTAAAATAAAAAAGTATGGAAGGCGAAGCCTTATGCATTTGGGAGAACTTACGGATGCAATGAGAGAAATGTTTTCGGGAATAAGGACGGTGAAAGCCTTCAAGATGGAAGATGAAGAGATCGTAGAGTTTAAAGCAATAAATTCAAGACTCTTTAAAAGAGTGATGCAGACAGTTAAAGCAAAGGCATTGAATTCAAGCACTACGGAGTTTATCTATTCTATGGGATTAGCCGCTATAATCATCATTGGAGGTTATGTTATCTCATCCAAGACCATCTCTCCGGGTTCACTTGGAGGTTTTGTCACCGTAACGGCGTTTTTGATACTCACATCAATAAAAAGACTGGCTAAAAGCTATGGAAAACTGCAGGAATCCTTAGCAGGTGCAAGTCGTGTCTTCGAGTTAATAGACCAACATCCTACAATCATAGATAGCCCTGATGCGATAGAACTGAAAAAAATTGAGAATGAAATAGTATTTAATAATGTAAACTTTGCATACGAGACCATTCCAGTCCTCAAGGACATCAACTTAACAGTACAAAAAGGACAGATTATTGCTATTGTGGGAGAAAGCGGTGCCGGCAAATCTACGTTACTCGATCTGGTTCCGCGTTTTTACGATCCAACAAAGGGAAGTATCAAGATTGATGGAATAGATATTCGCCTGATAAAACGCGACTCACTTCTTGATCAAATCGCAATTGTCTGCCAGCAGACATTTCTGTTTAACAGAAGTTTTAAAGACAATATTCTGTGCGGGAGAAGAAGCGCAAGTACAGAGGAAATAGAGAATGCGGCTCAAGCGGCTAATATACATGATTTTATCATTAATCTCCCAAAGGGTTATGATACTATAGTAGGAGAGCAAGGAGTAAAGCTCTCAGGTGGACAAAAGCAGAGGGTGACCATCGCCAGGGCAATACTGAAAAATGCGCCTATTTTAATTTTAGATGAAGCAACATCTTCCCTGGATTCTGAATCTGAAAAGCTTGTACAGGGAGCATTGGACAATTTAATGAAGGACAAAACAACTTTCGTTATCGCACATCGTCTCTCCACTATACGTCACGCTGACCGAATTGTAGTCTTGAAAAAAGGTTGTATCGTTGAGACAGGCACACATGGCGAACTCATAGAGATAGAGAGTGAGTATAAAAAACAATATAGGATACAGTTTGATACATAATAATGAAAATATTAATTACCGGTTCAAACGGGATGCTTGGAACAGACCTTGTCGACCTGTTTAAGAACAGAAAGGCTTCGCTTGATCCCAATCCGCAAGTGATAGAAGCCCCGTATGAAGTGCTCGACATCACACTTGAAGATAAAGTATCAGGCTTTATATCTACACAGAAGCCGGATATCATTGTAAATTGCGCGGCCTTTACAAATGTTGATAAATGCGAAACAGAAAGAGGAACAGCATTCAATGTTAATGCCGTGGGGCCAAAATATATCGTGGCCGCTGCAAAAGAGTGCGGCGCCAGGCTCATTCACATCAGCACTGATTTTGTATTTGACGGAAATGGTGACAGACCATATACCGAAGAAGACCAGACCAATCCGTTGTCAGAATATGGCAGAACAAAACTTGAAGGTGAAAAAAATATACAGAGCCACTGCAATTCGTATCTTATAGTAAGGACATCCTGGTTGTTCGGACATAAAGGGATCAACTTTGCTGCAACAATGTTAGAATTGTCATCGAAGTATAAAGAGCTGTCCATTGTTACTGATGAAATCGGTTCCCCGACGTTTACTCCTGACCTGGCAAAAGCACTTTTGACATTAATAAATCATAAATGTGAAGGTATTATAAATGTCTCTAACTACGGAAGCTGCTCACGATATGAATGGGCAGAGTATATCTTTAAAGTAATGGGCTGCAAAATTCAAATCAAACCTATAAAATCCTCTGAATATAAACGTCTCGCAAGTGTCCCCCTGAACTCAACCTTGAACTGTCAAAAGTTCACTACAATTACCGGTATGAAAATGAGGCACTGGCAGGAAGCGGTGGAGTCGTATCTGAAGAAACAATAATCTTACATCTGAAGGCCTGATCCATTTGCGTTAAAGTCCTTAACAGCATCTTCGGAATGTTCGTGATATGTTAACCCACTTAAGACATCAAAAGGCAGGGTTATATGATCAGCGCCTGAAAGAATAGCCGAACTTGCCTCCACCGGAGACTTGAGACTTGCAGCAAGTAGCTGGGTCCGGCTTCCCTGGAGTACACTGCTGATTTCTGTAATGAGTGATAGTCCGTCACCTGACAATTTTGTTACCCTGCTGACATAAACAGCTATATACCGAACACCTGACTCTCTTGCAACCAGAGCCTGCGCAACGCTGTAAACAGCGGTAATGCAACATGGAATCTCCTGAGGAAGATACCGTATTATTTGAAATCCCAATTTTGTAGGGGGAATCTTAAGTACAAGCTGCTCTCCTGCAATCTCCTTTGCAAACTGTGCTTCTTCCAGCATCTCTTCTTTGCTCGTTGCTATGAGCTGGTAAAATAACAAACCCATATTTATTTCTGTAAGCAGCCGCAGTGTATCAGCAACAGAAGGATTTGAGTTTGCCAAAAGGATTGGGTTAGTGGTAATTCCCTGGACCCAGCCTGATCCTTTTGCCTCTTTTGCCTGTTCAACATCTGCAGTATCTAAGAATATTGACATAGTTTTTTCAATCTTTTAAACGTGTAGTTAATCCTTTTAAAAAATTTCTGAGTATCTGGTCACCACACTCCTTATAGTGCCTCTGTCCCTCTTTTCTAAACAGCGCTGATAACTCCGATTTTGAAAGGACCATTCCCGCCAGTTTTAACGTGCTGAGCATCTCATCCTCTCTGAACTTCAGCGCAATTCTCAGTTTTTTCAATATGCTATTATTTGTCAAAGGCAGGTCCGGTGTTGTCACATTCCCCGGCATATTCTCTCTCTTGCCTCTTTTATGAATAATTAAACCATCCAGAAAACATTCAAGAATATTATCACCACACTCTACATACCCCTCTTCCTCTTCCTTCTTGAGTAGATTGATTAAATCAGGTCTGGCAATTTCATATTCAGATAGTTTAAAAATCTCTATCATTTTCGAATCTTTAATGTCCAGAGCGTATCGTAAACGTCTTAAAATATCATTATTAGTCATTATTAACCCCTAAGGTCTAAATTACCCGTACGGCAATCCAAAATACTCATGGATGAACGCCTTTCGATCACCTTCATACTTTGTATATTGTACTAGCGTGTAAAGTTTTTGCTGGTCCCGCTTGAGTTTAGTGTCCAGATAATTCTGATCAATTAATTGAGGATGAATGCCAGAAAGAATTTCAATCTTTAACGGCTCAACGTTTAGTTCGATTACTCCATATCGGTCAAACATATTCAGGGCTGTTTCCAGTCTGAAATCATGTCCGCTTCTGTAATGAATATTTTCCTTAAGCCAGTCCAGACCAAATGCCGATACTTTTTCCATATTCTCTTCCAGAATGTGATATACCCTCTGATAATATTCGGCAGCAGGATTGTTCCACCTGATAAAATTCATATGGGTTAACAAATCGTGTTCGTCGTATAGCAGAGTACATAAAGAGTCCCTGCCGTCGCGGCCGGCACGGCCGATTTCCTGGTAATATGATTCAATAGAGCCAGGTATATCCGCATGAACAACAAAGCGAATATCTTCTTTGTCAATGCCCATTCCAAACGCGTTTGTTGCCAAAACCAGCGTATCCTTCCCTCTCATAAACTGCTCCTGCACTTTAGAGCGCTGCACTCGCTCAAGACTGCCATGGTAGCAGAGATGTGCAATCCCTTCTTTGTTTAACAGGTCACTGAAATTATCAAGTTGTTTGATAAGGGTAAAATAGACGATACCATTACCATCATATTTATTCGTAATAGAAATAATATGTTCCAGCTTTTCGTCACTACTGAATACCTTTTCAACCTCTAAATGTAAATTAGGACGATCTATTCCGCCATGAAACATCTTAACCTCTCCAGTATCCAGGCAGAGAGTTTTGATAATATCTTTTTGTACATCTGGTGTGGCTGTGGCAGTCAGTGCGATTGTAACAGGATTACCTAATACCTCGCGGAACTCCTGAATCCTGGTATAGTCCGGACGGAAATCATGCCCCCATTCACTTATGCAGTGCGCCTCGTCAACTGCAAGGAGGTCAATAGAGTTCCCGGAAAGAGCCTCAATAAAATCAGGTTTACGAAAACGCTCGGGAGTAACGTAAATAATCCGGTAGTTACCGTTCTTAAGCGCCGCGTATCTTGCTTCCCTCTTCTCCCGTCCCAATGATGAGTTGATGTATGCCGCGTCAATACCCCGCCTCTTCAATGCATCTACCTGGTCCTTCATCAGCGCGATAAGAGGAGAGATTACTACGGTGAGGCCCTCATTCATAAGAGCAGGTATTTGATAGCACAGAGATTTGCCAATACCGGTAGGCGCTACTACCAGAGCGTGTTTACCAGCTAACACATGCATGATAATCTCTTCCTGTTTCCACAGAAACGATGAATAACCAAAATAATCTTCTAATACTTTTACAGGATCCTGTTCAGCTAAAAGCAAAATAATTTCTCCATTATCAAATTAATATTCAACATGTCTATTCTATTAAAAAACAAACTTTATGTCACTATGCTCCTTGAACGCAAGATAGATTTTATTACGATATGTTTCGTCACCTACTAAAACAGTTATGTTAAAGCTTACATATTTCCCCGTTTTACTGGTATTGGAATCTTTGATATCGTAGTCGCTATCTTGTATTATGCCTGCAACTGCATTATGAACCGACTTCTTATCGTGACCAATAACCTTGTAAACCCATTCACAGGGATAATCAACACCTGTTTCTTCATTGTCTCTTTTCTCAATCATCTAACGTCCTTTTATCTTTGAGTATATCAGTAAAAATATTGAAGGATTCATCCCAGACAGCATCTTGTAATGAGAGATATTGATAACCCAGGCGAGTCAGGTGCAATATCGAGGGGATTTTTACCCTTGTATCTTCATTAAACTTCATGGTTTTCTTTTTATTTTATGAGCAGTAGACAGTGTGTATCTGAAACAGGATTGTTTACTATAAATTTGTTCGATCTGTTCCCTGCCTTCACAAAACCCATTTTTGTGAAGACAAGCATTAAAACATCTTTCTTTATAGCAAAGTTAATTTGTGTAAATTCGTGTCTTAAATGCGCATACCAGCAATATACAAAAATAGTAATTGTAAGACAATGGTAAATTCTGTTAGAGTGTTATAGTTGCAAAGCAGATTATTTAAATTTTTATTTAGTCATTCCGTCTGAATAACATATTGAAAAA
This sequence comes from Candidatus Scalindua japonica, assembly GCF_002443295.1. Lineage (NCBI taxonomy): Bacteria > Pseudomonadati > Planctomycetota > Candidatus Brocadiia > Candidatus Brocadiales > Candidatus Scalinduaceae > Candidatus Scalindua > Candidatus Scalindua japonica. The sequence goes on from NZ_BAOS01000007.1 coordinate 38,158, forward strand.
ATCCATTATTGCCCGCGGCATCAGGGTACACAACCTTAAGAATATTGATATCGAAATACCTTTACGCAAACTGGCAGTAATAACCGGTGTCAGCGGATCAGGTAAATCGAGCCTGGCATTTGATACCTTGTACGCCGAGGGACAAAGGAGATATGTTGAGTCTTTCTCTGCATATGCCCGTCAGTTCCTTGAGAGAGTAGACAAGCCTGACCTGGACCATATAGAAGGCATACCTCCCGCAATTGCAATTGAGCAGAAGAATCCGGTAAAAAACCGCAGATCTACTGTCGGGACTGCAACGGAAATAAATGATTATCTGAGACTTCTTTTCGCGCGCATCGGCAAGACATACTGTACAAAATGCGGAGAGATCGTCCAAAACGATACAATATTCCATATCACAGAGTGTGTACTATCGCTTCCGGAAAAAACTAAATTTCTGGTCACGTTTCCTCTTAGAATCAGCAAAAAAATATCAAGTGAAATGCAGGTTTCAGCGTTAAGGGAAAGGGGCATAATCAGAATCCTTGCAGATAGTACTATTATTGATATCTCTTCGATATCTGATGACTTTGATATACGTCAACATAAATCTGTCGCAGGAATAGTAGATAGATTAGTTGTGGGAAAAATGATAAAGGACCGCCTGACAGATAGCCTGGAAACTGCGTTTAGATTGGGATCAGGATATATAGGTATTCTCTATTCAGGCAGCAATCCTGAGGAAAGCAGAATAGAGGCCGGTAAAAAAAGAAAGTCCTCTAAAAAGACTATTACAAACAAGAAACTTAAAACTATATCAATAAATAATTCAGAATGGATTGAGATGTCATTCAGCAGTCACTTCCGTTGTAACAGTTGTACTATTGAATACATGACCCCAACTCACCATATGTTCTCATTTAATAACCCCCTGGGTGCATGCACGAAATGTCAGGGGTTCGGCCACACCATAGAAATAGATATGGATCTCGTAGTACCGGACAAAACAAAAACACTAAATGAAGGTGCGATAGGTGTCTGGAATTCACCGGCATATAGAGATTTACTTGTAGAGTTGCAGCAAGCGGCGCCGGCTCATAATATTCCACTTGATACACCTTTCAATAAATTAACAAAGAACCAGATAAAATTAATCAATAAAGGGGCAGAAGATTTCTGTGGTATCAGCGAATTTTTTAACCTGCTGGAGGAAAAGAAATATAAAATGCACGTCAGGGTGTTACTTAGTAAATATCGCTGCTATTCCATATGTTCTGATTGTAATGGCACCAGACTGAACCCCTCAGCACATAATGTTAAAATCAACCAACATAATATAATAGACGTGTGCAGTATGTCTATTGATGAAGCATACAGTTTATTCGAGAAAATAAAACTCTCAAAATACGAAGAAGAGGTCGGCAGGCTTTTGTTGCTGGAGATAAAGAAAAGACTGGGGTACATGGTCAAAGTCGGATTGGAATATTTGACACTGGACAGGATGACAAGAACCCTGTCAGGTGGCGAGGCACAGAGAGTCAACCTGACCACTTCACTCGGTTCATCTCTTGTTAACACATTATATATTCTGGATGAACCAAGTATTGGCCTCCACCCAAGGGACACCAAACGTCTGATAGACATACTCGTACGATTGAGGGATATAGGAAACACTGTAGTAGTAGTTGAACATGACAAAGATATGATTAAGTCTGCGGATTATCTTATAGACATCGGTCCAGGGGCCGGTGAAAATGGCGGCAACGTGGTTTATGCCGGAGATGTTAAAAAAATAGCCTCCGGAAACGGTTCGTTAACCGGACAGTACCTGAAGGGCAAAAAACAGATAGAACTACCTTCGGCAAGGAGAAAGACCACTCAAAATTATATTGAAATAATAGGTGCAGCTGAAAACAACTTGAAAAAGATTGATGTACGTTTTCCTCTCAATGTATTTACCTGTGTAACCGGTGTATCGGGCTCCGGCAAAAGCACTCTGATACAGGACACACTATACGGAGCTCTGAAAAGAAGAATGGGGATTTATCCCGGCCATATAGGCAGTCATAAGGATTTAAATATCAACGGGTACATAGATGAGGTAATCATGGTAGATCAATCACCAATCGGGAGGACTCCCAGATCAAATCCGCTTACTTATGTAAAAGTATTCGATTATATCAGGAAGATATTTGCTTCAACCAGGGAAGCGAGGCTGCATGGCTATACTCAAGGATCTTTCTCTTTTAATGTCAAAGGAGGTAGATGTGATTATTGTGAAGGCTGTGGTTACATAAAGGTAGATATGCAGTTTCTTGCTGATGTCTATGTAACCTGTGATCAGTGCCATGGTAAGCGTTTCAGAAAGGATGTTCTGGAAGTCTGTTACAGGAATAAAAATATACATGAAGTCCTGGAAATGACGGTCAGCGAGGCAATGACATTCTTTTCTAACCATAGTAAGTATAGACTATCACCGGAAATGAACAGCAGTTTAACCAAAGCGACCTCACATATCAAAAAGGGATTAAAGTACCTGGAAGACACAGGCCTGGGATACCTGAGATTGGGGCAACCTGCAACCACACTATCTGGTGGAGAAGCCCAACGATTGAAACTGGCAACTTATATGGCAAAAGGAAAACATGAAAAAATACTCTTCATCTTTGACGAACCTACAACGGGCCTGCATTTTGATGATATTAGAAAACTACTTGACTGTTTCCAGAAGCTGATCAATAACGGACATTCCGTGATTGTCATAGAGCATAACCTTGAAATTCTAAAATGTGCTGACCATATCATCGACCTTGGGCCGGAAGGCGGAAAAGGAGGAGGATATGTGTTAGGATATGGAACACCGGAAAAAATTGTTAAATTAAAAAGCTCATATACCGGAAAATTTCTGAAAGAGTATATATGAAGACCAGTATCCTGCTTCTATCTTTGATATACCCATTACAAATATAATTCAATCCAACCTGAAGTATCAATTACTATCATCTCAATCTTTTCTCATATAGCCAGGATTACCATCCCAATGAACTTTGCCTTTAAGTTTTTTTAGTGTTGCCAATTAATTTGAATAAAAAGCTTTAATCCTTTTTCTATAGTAGCCTTGCTGGTCTTTACCCCCCCCCACACATTCTTACGGCAGTATTCATCAGCGAATCATCAATTACTATATCTGTACCCATTTTGCACCTCCTTTATGTGTATACACAATGCACTTAACTATTGTTTTGACAACAACGATTTCAAAAGCGGGAAAAGTTTGCAGGTACTCTTCGAACTTGAGATTTACGCATGGAGTTTAAGTCACAATTTATATTTCACACTGGCGATAGCCATACAATACTATGACAGATCCAGCATTCTCTGAATGGCTTTTCTTGCCTCAACCGCTATATCTTCCGGTACGGTTACCACAAACTGAAAATCTTCCAGGGACCACAACAGTTTTTCCAATGTATTTAATTTCATATTTGGACAATCCGATAAAGGCGTCACAGGCATAAATGTTTTATCAGGATTTTCTTTCTTCATCCTGTGCAGGATCCCTATTTCAGTCCCTATGACAAACTCCCTGGAATTACTGCTCTGCACATAATTCAGGATACCTGTTGTACTTGCGACATGATCTGCAAGTGCAATCACATCGGGAGTACACTCAGGATGAACAACAACCTCAGCCTCAGGATGATCAGACTTCATTTTTACTATCTGCTCCGCAAGAATCCTGTGGTGAGTGGGACAATAACCCTCCCAATAGATCATCTCCCTGCCCAGGCACGATGATACATACGCACCGAGACTCTTATCAGGAACAAAGATTATCTCCGCATCTTCAGGTAAAGACGAGACGATCTTCACTGCATTTGACGATGTACAACATATATCGCTTTCCGCTTTAACCGCCGCCGTTGTATTCACGTAACACACCACTTTCGCATTGGGGTAGAGTTTCTTCTTCTCTTTTAATTCCCTGGCTGTGATCATTGACGCCATTGGACATCCTGCATGTTCATCCGGCATGATAACGGTCTTATCCGGAGATAATAAGGCTGCAGTCTCTGCCATAAAATGCACGCCACAGAATACGATCAAGTCCGCATCAGTCTTGGCTGCCTGCTGAGACAAACCCAGGGAATCACCTACAAAATCTGCAACATCCTGAATTTCGCCACGTTGGTAATTGTGCGCCAGAATAACTGCATTATTTTTTTTCTTCAGCTCAGAAATCTTTTCAATAATCAGATCAGACACTGCCTTATACTCCAATCTCATGGGTATCCATGAAAATATGTCAAATAATAAGTGAAAAATATTAAACAACAAAAAACCATTACCTTACCATGCGACTATCACCCTTTATTTACGGAAGGCAGGTATCTAAAAATAAAAATTTAAACCATATTATCATTTAAAAAATTATTTTACAACAACTTTTTATTCTTAGGTGAGAGTACTACATCTTAACAGAGAACATCATCCATCATGAATTCATCCGGAAAACCGTGTCCGATATATCACCGGTAGGTAATAATCGAACAACAGGAAATGGTATGAGCGGGGGTTGTTGTGAATAAAGCAAATATCAGACTACAGAGTAAGCGGGCAAAACAATGGTTAAATAGACTCCAAAAGCGTTATTAAGGCGGGTACAATTTTCTCATTGGACAATTCTAATATTTTTTGGTTTTCAGCAGAATGTACTGCTATCATTTCGCACAATAACCCTAATAATTCGTTGTTATCTTCCGGAATTTCACATCTATCTTTAACAACATCAGTTATTATGTTACGTAATCTGGTGTAATCACCGGGAAAACCAGGAACTACACCATCCAACCACTCTATTTCTGCTACTATATGGGGTTGCTCATGCACTATATAATCTATTCTGAACCTTCTTTCTCCCTGTACTACTATGTAGAATAAATTTTCAGCTACCTCGGTAAATTCTCTAATTACCACAGAGGTCCCAATGATAAAAGGTATCGCAGGTGCTCCGACATCTTTACCCTCTTTAATCAGACAGATACCAAATGGTCGCTCATCCCGATGGCACATTTCTATCAAATTGATATATCTTGGTTCAAATATTCGTAGTGACAATCTCTGATGTGGAAAAACGACAGTATTGAGTGGAAATATATCTAATAGCATTATTCAGTTTACAATTATAATCAACTTATGGCGACACATAATCAGATATTACTTTTAATGCTGTATTATACTTCGGAAATATGAATTAATACACTGGAATTATGTTATTGTTGAACAATATGGAGAGATAAGCGCTCAGCTAAAAGTTGCCATTCTGAGAAAGATATACATAAAGTACTATTATAGAAATGAGGATAAACAGTTATGATCCGGAATAATGTATTAACCGAATTTCGCCTCGGATAGCTGCATTGTCTTTTTATAAAGTCCTACCCATTCCGGTAACTTTTCTGCCAACCCGAGTTTTTTTAAATATGGCATATCTATTTCAGGGAAGGAAGTTGTTTCAGAAGTGCAATTCTCCTGCATTGCCAAAGCATTTGCCACATGCACTGCGGTTAATGTCGCGAACCCGGATGTATATTGTTCTATTGATCCTGAGTTTGAATTAATATCTTCAGTTTTTGTTTCAGAGGATTCCTCCTTAGAGACATCTTTTTGTGTTTCAAACATATTATTTATTAACTTTGATGGATTATGGTGGAATGTAACCGTTTCAACAATACTACCGGAAAGCCCCCAAAGCCCCAGCAGATAAGCTCCTAATTCTGCATGAGAGGTTTTCATTACCGTGTACTCCGCCTCTGAATGACTGCAACCAGTCGTCTCAACAAGACTCATTACCTCATTGTATCTCACGGGCAGTTTCAGTAATACCAGCTTCCCTATGTCATGTAACATTCCGGCTATCATAGCTTCTTCTGCTGCTTTTCTATCGGATTTTTCAGCACGCGCAATATCCTTAGCAAGCCTGCTGGTCTTCAAGCTATGCTTCCACATTTTCAACAGAGAGAAACCACACGAGTCCGCATCGTCTTCTAAAGAAGAAAAAACATGAAAAGAGAGTACAAGTGATTTCAAAGTCTCTATCCCCACATACACCACTGCTTGTTGTGGACTGGTAATTTTCTGTGGAAGACCAAAAAGTGCGGAATTGACAAGCTGTAAGATTTTTGCTGACATAGAAATATCCTGTGAAATTAAGTCACCAACCTTCTTAAGCGATGGTTCCGGAGCGTGCATTTCTTCAACGATCAAATTATATAAAACAGGAAGACTGGGCAAAGTCCGGATCCTTGCAATTGTCTTTTTTAAAATTTCATTTCCCAGTAAATCCCGAAGTATGCATGTGCGTTCTATAGTATTCTTCATCGTCTCCACACTACAAGGTTTCATCAAAAACTGGTGTACTGTATTTTTTGACTTTAAAACTATCTCCGGCTCGGTAAACGTTGAATGTATTATCCGCACAGTATCAGGATAACGATCATTAACAAAATCAAGCAATTTTACACCATCCATTCCTGGTATCAGTATGTCTGAGATGACAGCATCAAATTGTGTATCAGACATGATGTTCATCGCTGCATTTCCATTCACAACACTCTCCACCATCCACTCTCGACAGACTGAACTAAGTGTTTCCTTAAATTCACGGGATGTATTCGAATTATTGTCTACAAACAGAATCCTTCTGATCATGAACACACTCTTTCTTTTGAAGATTATATAAATTCTATTATTCTATTATCGTCATAATCTCATTTAACTTTACAAAATATCTGTAGCGTACGGTCAGGTTTTTGCTTAATACACATTTATGTTCCAAAACTATTATTCCCGGATGCTTTGTGCGGGAATCCAGATTGAATGTGCCATCCGGATACCTGATAAGCTTGTCCTCGTGAAAACGGTGAAAAATTCGAGTATGACAAAAGCGGTAACCGCAAAATCTATAAAAAAAGGGCATAGCAGTTTAACTGCTAATGCCCTTTTTTTATAGAAATTATAATCACAATCACATATCGTCTTGCCCGACACTTATCTTGAGAAACCTATTCAACATACTCAGTTGACTGTTCAGAGACAAGGAGGCCGCGTTCATTAGAATAGAATTTCCGATCTTGCTTGTTCTTTATCTTGCGCAGCAATTCATCATATGAAGCGTTGACCATGGTATTAATAATCTGACTACGGTAATTATTGACCATGCTTACGCCTTCTACAACCATATCACAGATTTTCCATTCTCCATTTTTGCGGAGTAAATAAAAATCCGTTGAAATCTCTTTACCAGACTGTACCAGAAGAATGGTTTGCACTTTAGCAAAATTATTGATCTGTTTTTCTTTGAGCGAAATAATTTTCTTACCAAGGAGAGGGTTCACCTTATTAACATAAGCGTGTTTAAGATGATCAGTAAACAACTCCACAAATTCACGTTTTTCATCATGGAGGCACTCCGCCCAGTACTCACCCATAACTCTTTCAGATATAACTTCAAAATTGAGAGAAGGTGAAATCAACTCCCACTGTTTTATTTTTCGTTCACGAATATCTTCTATTTCATCAAAGGAAGATTCATTAAGTACAACCTCTTCGACAAGTACACTCGGCTCTCCCGACCACAGAAAAGATTGTTTAACCGTAATTGCTAAAGTACTAATTAATACGACAAACATAATTTTTCTATATTTCATATGCTTTGCCCCCCAAATAAATTATAAAGGCATACCACTATTAATATTAATTTTGCCCTTCATGAGTCATTATGGATATATGTCTTCTTCATCGCGCCTTTAGCAACTTAGACCCACAAGGGGCGGCAACGACATAACTTTTAGTAAGATAATCAGTGGGTAGTGGGTGGTATAAAGATAGCACGCAATATGCCATATCTCGTATTAAAATAATAAATTTTGCTTTAAATTTAATATGTATTAATTGTACCTTAGTAAAATCTATTAAAAAGAATTTAATACCAATTAAGGAGCCGTTAACATTCCAATATATGATATATTTACATTTTTAAATATATCATATATTGTATACAAAAAAGACATTAAGTCATCTATCTTGTCTACTTCTTAAACAACCTATTGCTTCAATCATTTAAAAGTATTTTTAATTACAAACCACTCACTTTTACTACATAGACCATATTTGCCAAAAGACTAGACAACAATGTAGATATATTGGACAATTTGAGACAAATTGTCCAATATTATGGCTGAAATCAGCATATATGAATTATTAAACAAAGTAAAGTAAAGTATAAACAAAATGGTGAGATCGTCCCTCATTGTACTTTGTGTCTTATCAGCTCTTTTACAGTATTCAGGTTAAAAGCGGATATCTCCTGCTCTAACGCAAGCTACCTCAATAAAACTCTTGCCTGCCAGCAACAATAATATATAATCTATACTTACTGCAAAGCGGATTTTATAAAAACTTTAAATAAAATACAATTTAAGTCGCTTCGCAGCGAAAGGTTATCCTTCGACTCTCAGTACAATCCAACTCAGGATGCCGTCGCGCTGAGCAAAGCCGAAGTGTTATAACATTAAATTTCCTATGCGTTTACATAAAACACCTTTATGCCATCAAACGCTGGATATACTTATATATGTATAGATTCTTAAAGGTTAGATTTGTGCCTGTACTGTCACTATCATGTTGAATCAGAATGGAGCTGCCGAATTTTAGTTACAGCAGAATTGCAGGCGTAAAGGGATCTAAGCTAAATCAATATACACAATACACAGGAAGGGAAGGCAAAATAAATGAATATATATAAGCTGAAACCAAGAAATCCGGGTTCTGATGTTTGGGACGGAAGCAATTTCAAGGGTTCATTAATCGTTCGGGCAAAAGAGTCGGACAACGCTCTAAGGATGGCAAGGTTAAAATACAAGAGAACGCAAATGCATAAGATAGAATCACAAGAAACAGCATACGGTCCCTGGACCGGCGCTAACACTGACTTCGAATATGTGACCGATTCGAAATATTCCATTGATGGTGACGAAGAAATATTAGAGGAGATCTCTTAAAAGAAGGGTTAGTAATAAGTTGCAATTTTCTTATAATCTACAGTATTAGCGTATGCTATTATATCTCCTTTGGAAACATTTGTTCCATTTAATGTAATTAGTATTCTCCCAGCCACTATTATTTTTATTTCTCCCTGTTTGTCTTTTGGTTTATAAGTAACAATAGCTTTTTGTCCTTTTATTATTTCCAGTTTTCCTCCGCTTGCTGTTGCAATAAGAGGTATATTAAACAACGACATTATACTTTGTAAAAAAGGAGAATCTGCGATAATCCCAATAGTAATTACACTTGAACCTTTGTAATAACTCCGTTGTACCGTAGTGCCGCCAATCAACATTGCAGTCCCATCTGCCTGATTGGCTTCATCTTCCGACCTCCAACCATCGAGAGGTTGTGGCAGGGAGAACAGTAACTTATCTTGCTTTTTCTGACGTATCAGCTGAGAAGCATATTCAAGATTATTTGTAGACTCAACATAATCACCATTTTTATATTGCTTTAATGCTTCCTTGATTAAACTTGTTACTTCATCTGCAAATCCGGAAATAGTAAAACAAGTAGATAATATCAAGGCCAGGAATAGTACTTTTAATTTATTCACTTCTTCTCCTAACTAATCTGTTTTAAAAAGTATATACTTATTTAATAATATATCTGTCAGTGAGAAAATCAAGGACAAAGCATATTTATAAATAACCCGGCTTGTAGCAACCGGAAAACAAACCTTATCTTCACCAAACCTCTCTGGATTGCATAAAGATGTTGTTGATTGTAATGGACAGTTTAGTTAAGGTTAGTGTGGTTTGAGAAAATCCAGATTAATATCGAAATTACACAATTTGTGATTAACAATTACGGAAGAATTAGTAGTTTAACAAAAAATATTTTCAATAATTGATTACAAGGTGGAAGCAAACAATATAAAATACTCAAAGAACATCGGTCATATTCAGAGTCATCCGGTTAAGTATTTGCGTAAGCAAAATCTTTTTTTTGTTTTTTGGTATTACTTGAATCTATTATAGATCACACCATGCAGGATTTTACCACCTACCGCTTGTCCTAAGCCCTTATATATCAATATGGGCGATACTGAACTCGAACCAGTGACCCCTTGCTTGTCGAACAAGCGAAATAAGAGTTAGAGTTTTTTTGTTTAGTTGTAATTTGTTTAGTTGTAACTGGTTTGGTTTGTTTAGGTTTAAGGCCAGAATGGGGAGGCAAATTTACTCTCTGTTTTTCCTACTTGACAATTACTTGACAGCAAGTCTTATCCCATTCATCCTCCCTATCTCTTGTTATATACAAATAAACTTCATCTCCTAAAGCCTAAATGGGAGAAAAAAGTTAATAACTATGCAATGTGTCTTCCTGGATGCCGAAAGCATCAAAAATAATTTTTTGTCTTTTGGATAATTCGCTGAGAATCGGATCGTTTTTCTCTATGTGAGTGATTTTTAATTTTTTGAGTTCAGCAAATAATTCTTTTACTGTGTATTTGTTAAATAACTTCTTTTCCTTCATAACTCTTGATGCTTCTGCATAGATAATCAACGCAACAAATTTTATAAATAAACGGCCATCGACATTATATTGACTATGTGCTCGCAACCTATCTCCATTCATTTCATTTTTGTATATATCAAACATTTTTTCAACCTGATCTTTTTGGCGATAAAGATTTAATACTTCCGCTTTGTCCATTTGTTGTTTGTTTGTTATTAACACAAAGCTTCCCATTTTATAAATAAACGATTTTATCTTTTTTGCATTTTTTTCTATCCGCAATGTCGTTTTATTCCATTTAAAATAATCTCTGTATTTTTCTGGAATATTTAACTTTCTATATTTCAGGTATTCCTTAAGCACTTTAAAACTTTTATCCTTAAACTTCTCCTCGTATTCGAATAATACTGAGAAAAAATTATGTTTTTGTTCTACTTCAGATTTTTCATTGAAAAAAATATGTGCGTCAAATTCGTTTCCATCAAATTCAAAAGGTCTTTGCTGGTAATGCAGTATCTCTTCATTGAATTTAAAGGCACTGGAAAGATCTGACAATAATCGTTTATTTTTTTTTATTAAAGTCTTTACTTTTTTTAAGCTAAAAGGCAGTGGCTGAACAAAGGACACTTTGCTTTTGCTGTTATTCATTTCCAATACATTTGCTTTACTAAAGAAACCTCTATCCAGCACAAACAAAATGTCTTTTAGCTTGAATACTTTCAAATACTCAACGCAGTTCTTTAAGGTAGTAACATCTACAATACTTCCAGGGTATAAATTGTAATAAATGGGTAAAGAGTGATTGTGGCAAAATGTTACTCCCATATTTAATTGAGGTAGATTCTCTTTATCACGATTGTAACCCCATTCTATAAAATCAACGTTTGTAGAGTAGCTGGAAATAGAAGTTATATCGTAAAATATCCCGCTGATTGGCTTTAAATGTTCTATCCATTTTTGAACAAACTCTACCCTTTGTGATTGCGATCTTCCCAAAATATCACACAGTTTTGATATGTCAGGAGAATACATCTTTTTAACTCTCGGCAAATTATGCTCATCAAGCCAATAAGGAAACAGGTACAAGGCCGAGGCTTCTATAATTTCATAAAATGCTAATGCTAATATCTCTTGATAGTTATCAGGAAAGAGAGATTTTAAAATCTCCGTCAATCCAAGCTTGTCTGATAAAAATCTTAGCAAAAAGACGTTGCCTTGTCCTTTTGAGACCAAACTGGAACGGATTTGCTTGGTTTTATCCTTATTTACGTTCCGTTTTGGACCGATATAGGTTCTTCGTTGACGTGATTGCTTTTTTGCTTTATCCCAGTAACTTTCTACCTTGTAGAGGTATATCCTACCTTTTATTTTCTGCTCTACAGTATAAGCCATAGTATTAACTATTTAATAACTAGTAAATAGCCGTATAGTACGGTATATACAGTATTAATGCAAATATTAATTCATGGTTATTAACTATTTCTCCAATTCAGGCTAAAGTCCAAGAAAACATAATCAAAACGATCCTCTTCTGACAAATTATTATTAAAATTAGATATTATGAAATGAATATTTGCGAGGGACAACACTATTTACCTCATTACCAGACGAATTTGAGAACCATCAGACCGAGGTATGCGGATTCTGGAACGTTTCGCTCTCCATCAACGAGAATTTGTCCTGCCGTTGACACATCGAGGATTCGGAGCGCCGCACTCTGAATCGAAGACGGGAGTTTGATCCGTTACCCATCAACTCGAAGATGTAGAGCTCTGTACGTACCAGATCCTCAAAGTCCGCATCTATAGAATATGTGTTCTGATAGCAAGCCATTACTCACCCTTGTTTTGCTTCGAATATACCATGCAGGTGCCATAGTCCCAGGAGCTTTCCTGGGCAATGGCTCCAATGATCTTCTTGTTAGCCCAGGTTACTTTCATGCTGGTCTTTTAGTTGTTTTTACATAAAACGGATAGCTACTCCAGAAGACCCTAAGAAACTAATGAGTTTTTCTGAATAATAAGGATAGCATCCTTCACTCCAAAAGTATTTTTTACACCGCCTACCGATACTATGAGAAAATCAAACTGATAGATTTTTTGCCTGCTCTGTAACTAATTGCTTACAATCGGGGTCTATAGACGTAACCGATTTGTTGCAGAAAGTATGCCCCAATTGGAGCAACCGTCCTTCCAGAGAGAACTGCAGATCACATTCCCGCTTCATACCTGAAACTAATTCATGAATATCTGGCAACCAGTTAAATTTTTTCTTCTGGTCAAATAAGGTAACGCAAAACCTTGATGCATTCAAGTTTAAGGCTGCTGTCAACCCACCATACCCTCCACTAATGATGCCAACTCGATAGTGATCATTAACATATTTATTCTTTATAAACTTTTTAATCATAGATTATGTGTATAACATTTAATCTCCTCCCGCCTGTTTCCTAGACACATACACTTACCATGTACATTTAATACATGGTAAGTGTATGATAAAGTCATGTTGACTATAAAACAATTTTGTTTAAATTAGGTATTTTTAAACATTTATTTTTCTGCAATGAGATATAATATTCAAAGTTTAATTCCATGGAGTATTGTAATGAGAAGCAACAATTACCTTACTTTAATTTCTCCCTTTTACCTTCCAGAAACTTCATTTAACAAAAATCGTAATTTTTATGCAGTGACACTGTGTATTAATGGTCAACTAAATCTTCAAACAAAATTAATTATCTTACTAAGTGTAAAAATTTTTAATGTTAATATCTTTTAATTCAAACTAAAGGTAACACACTCTCAGATGAAAAAAATGGCTAATACCATAATGATAGTAGATGATGGATCAAACCTTACATTTCTTGATAAGTTCGTTACAAAAGAAAAATTACTAAAGAAAATTACAGCAAAGACAGGATAGAAAGCAATAGTTTCGTAATTATTCTTTTCTACACATTATGGATATCTGCGAGTCACAATAATGAACATAAAAAACAAAATATTATCCAGATTTTTATTTCCTTCTATTTTAACCATAATTGTTTTGATAGTATTTTGTTATATTTATTCCTATAAAGTGGTAAGAAAAAATACCTATTATCAATTAGAGATAACCGCCGAAGATCTGTACAATAATGTAAAGATTTTTTTGTCAGGAAAACAAGTCTTTACGTTTGCCTTTAGTTCTGATGGACTGATAAGAAACTTTACAGAAGAAATTGCCCGAAATAATGATAACAAGATAGAATATTATACCAATTCCTTAAATAATCATCTTGTTACAAGCAAGAAACCCCTTGACCCTGATATTCTCGACATATTTATCATTGACCTTGACGGTATGGTGATCAGTTCAACAGATTCCAGCATATTAGGTAGTAATGTCTCTAATGAAACATATTTTTCAGAGACAATCAGAAGCGGATCTAACATAACTGATATACGTTGCTCTTCAGAAGACGTACACAATGCGTTCTTTGATGTAGCCAGGATCATTTTAAGAAATGGAGGAGAGGAACCAATTGGCATAATTGTTAATAGATATAACGGCCAGTGTCTCGATAGCGCTATCAGTTTAAGGAAAAAAGAAGGGTCTGTAGAGAACAAACGACTGGATGGATTAGGTGAAAGTGGAGAGATGTATATAGTAAATAAAGATAAAGTAATGATTACTGGATCAAGATTCATAAAAGATGCCATGTATAAACAGGTTGTTAATACGGAAGGTGTTAGCGAGGCACTCAATAATAGAATGGTTATGACCGGTATATACTCTGACTACAGAAATATACCAGTGCTCGGGGTCTATAAATACTTTGAAGAGATGGATTGGGTTTTAGTGGCAAGCAAAAGTGTCTCTGAAGCCTTTGCTCCGACTTCATATTTAAGAAACGTTGCAATCATTATTGGAGCTACCGGCATTATAGCTATTGTACTGGTTGCCGTCTTTAGTTCTAAAGGAGTTACTGCCTCTTTAGCGAAAGCGACAGAAGTAACCAGGAGAATTGCAAGAGATGATTTAGCGGGTCCGATAATGGACTATAAAAGTATGGATAATATTAAGAAACTGGGAACGCTGATTAATTCAGAGTTGAATAAACACTTGAAAGCAAGTTCTTATAACATCCGTTCCATTAAGAATGACGATATGCCTTTATTTAAGTTAAAAAGGAGTAGTGAAGAATGGACAATAACCTTTGATGCAATTCCTGATATTATTACAATCCATGACAAGAATTCTAAAATTGTCAGGGCAAATAAAGCATTTTACGAAGAGTTTAACATAGATGAAAAACATCTATATGACAAAAAATGCTCTGAGATATTTCGTTGCACAGACAAAGCATTACATCATTGTTCAATTACAAAATGCATGAGGAATTTAAAACCTGTATATGAAGAATTTGATGATCCCATTACTGGAGGAATTCACCTCCTGCTGATATACCCTCTTCTTGATGAGGAAGGTTTATTTCAAGGTGCCATTAGACAACAGAAAAATATAACAGAAAAGAAAAAAATTGATCTAGAGTTAAAAAGAGCAAAAGAATTTTCAGAAAACATGATAGAGACTGCCCAGGATGCCATTGTCTCTATTTCCGAAGAAGGAATAGTTAGAGTCTGGAATCGCTCCGCAGAAAAGATTTTCGGATATTCAAGGAGTGAGATAATAGGTCAACCGATAACAACCATTATTCCAGAAAGATATAGAAAAAGACATGAGAATGGAATAAAACGTTTTCTGCACACTGGCCAATTCAAATTCATTAACAAGCCATTTGAGGCTTTTGGAAAGACAAAAGAGGGAAAGGAAATCCCGATAGAATTATCTTTGTCTACTCAGAAACTTGAAAACAAACAATATTCTTTTACGGGAATAATCAGGGATAGAACCTTTGAAATGAACATAAAAAATGAATTGATAGCACAGGCAAAAAAATTAAAGGAGTACAGCCTTTTACTGGAAGAAAAAGTAGATGTGAGAACTATTGAGTTAAGAGAAGCAAATAAGAAACTTCAAGAAAAAGATCAACGGAAGACAGAATTTTTATCCGTAGCATCACACGAATTAAGAACACCCCTTGCTGCGGTTTTAGGCTATGCAGCGATTATAAACAATAGACTTCGAGATACAGTTTTCCCAAATGTTAAAACTGAGGACAACAAGGTTATACAGTCAATAAGAAAAGTGAAAAGAGGCCTTGACACCATAATATTAGAGGGTAAAAGGTTGACAGATCTTATAAACGATCTTCTTGATATAGAAAAAATAGAAAGCGGAGAAATGGAGTGGAAAATGGCACACGTTTCAGTGACTGAGCTTATGCAACGAGCAAAAACTCTCACTCATAGTTATTTTGAAGAAAACAGTTGTGAGTTAATAATTGATATCGAGGACGAATTGCCTGAAGTTGTGGTTGACAAGAACAGACTGGAACAGGTTGTTCTTAATCTGATTTCAAATGCAATTAAGTTCACAGAGAATGGGTCCATTACATGCAAGGCAAGGAAGCTAAATAACGAAATAACCGTAAGTGTAATAGATACAGGTAAGGGTATACCTGAAGGTGACCATGAGAAGATATTTGATAAATTCAAACAATCTGGCACAGCTATTAAAGGAAAGCAGAAAGGAACAGGTCTTGGGTTACCAATCTGTAAAGAAATTGTAAAGCATCATGGTGGCAGGATATGGGTAGAAAGTAAACCGGGAAAGGGAAGTACATTCTCGTTTACCCTGCCTCTGTAATATTAAAGAATAATGCATGGAAGGCCACTTATATTTTTAATGGATAACCATATGATTGAATGGAATGACAAATATAGTGTGAACATATCTCTAATCGATGAACAGCACAAAAAACTTTTTGAGATTATCAATAAGGCGATTATAGCGAAAAAACACGGTAGGACGACAAAAGATGTATTGGAAATATTAGATGAAATGACTGAATATGCTCTTGAACATTTTGAACTTGAAGAACGTTATATGAAAGAGTTTAATTTTACCGGGTATAAGACTCATAGAAATGAGCACATCGATTTTACCAACAATAGTTTAGATTATAAAAACAGGGTAGTTGGCGGTGATTCTGAAATTATCAATGAAATCCTTGAATATTTAAAGCAATGGTTAGTTAAACACATTCAAGTAACTGACAAGAAATACATAAGATGTTTTAAGGAAAACGGTATTAAGTAAATCAATACAGGTATTTTGTATAACAACGTAACAATAATCTGGAATTTTAATTGTAAAAAATTATGAAAAAAGTAAATTGGATTAATAATGACGAGTCGCATTAATCCGGTTTGAAATAAACTAAAAACGATGAAACAACTTTCCTTTCGAAACCAGAGTTAATGTTTTTGTGATTAATGGCAGGAGTGTGATGCCGGGCATCATTTGAGAGATCAACATGCAAAATCAATCAGACGACAGTATTAAGGCAACTAACAAATATCTGGAACAACGTGTGCTAAGGAGTTCAGACAATCTGTTAAACGTAAACAGAATACTACAAAAAGAACTTGACAAACGTAAACTTTTGGAACAAGAGCTACTTATAAGCAAGAAGACTTTGGGAGCGGTTTTTAACGGAATACAAGATGGTATATGTATTATAGACTTAGAATATAATATTATAAAAGCAAACAGGACAATGGAAAAATGGTATTCTCACAGTTTGCCACTCGTCAAACAAAAATGTCACAATGTATTTTACGGGAAATCCGAGCCTTGCTTAGACTGCCCTGTTATTAGAACATTTAACAATGACACATATGAGTATGAATTGATAACGTATACAGGACCAAAAGAGGGAATTAATTTTCTTGAGAGGCATACTTTTCCTTTAAAAGATGACAAGAATAATATTACCGGCCTTGTTGAATACGTTCGTGACATAACAAAGTATAAAAAAGCGGAGAAGACGCTGGAGGAACAGAAAAAGGATTTAGAACTAAAGAATAATGCCATGAGAGAAGTTCTTGGACAAATTGAGATTGAAAAGAAACAGATGGAAGACAATATAATAGTCAATGCAGAAAATCTACTATTACCAATAATTCAAAAACTTAAACTAAAAGGAGAATTAAGCAAGTATATTGATTTATTACAAAAAAACATACGGGAGTTAACCTCTTCTTTTGGAATAAAACTAACTGAAATAGAATCAAAATTAACGTCTAGAGAAATAGAGATTTGCGATATGATAAGAAATGGTCTTACAAGCAAAGAAATTGCAGGCCTTTTAAATATAACCTATGGAACTGCAGAAAGGCATCGCGCCAATATTAGAAATAAATTAGGTATTGTTGGTAAAAATGTTAACCTCTCGTCTTTTCTGAAAACGCTATAACGTAACAGGCAACAGTCTAAAGATGGGCACGCTTCGCTTTGCCCATCCTACATAAAACCGTCTTTATGAATGCATCTTTTAGGTAAATCCATAATCTCATGACTCACTTTATCCAGGTCCGCATCAAACTCCCTTAAATCACGGTAAATTTCCTCCCGCCTGTTTTTTTCTCGACACATTACATGATATACTGATCCGTCATATTCAATTCGTGGCTTCCCTGGCATAAATAAAAATATAGCAATATCAAGAAACACTGCCAATGCTTATTTGCAATGACTGACCCTGATCCATTAATTATTTTCAACAATCTTTGACCCATCTCTGCTTATAACTGGACGAAGTAACTCTTTAGGAATCTTTACCTTCTGTAATAGTAAAAACTTGACATTTAAGAGGTAAGCGGCACTATACATTATGATTTCAGCTATTTCATCTACATGCCTGTTTCTCCATTTCTCTAATTTACTCCCTTTTACCCATTGATTAAATGACCCTAATGCGGGGCTACAATGTACTTGATAATCAACTCTATTCTCAGGATCTCCTTCAAAAGCAAGTTTAGTTGTATGATAGAAATACCAACGGAAGATTAAAGCCATTTTATGTTTAGGGTTTTTTTCTGCTTTTTCAATTTCTAAAGGCGCTATTTTACTAAAATATTCTTTTGTTTCTTCATATACCTGATCGAAACTTCTCTTGAAGTAGTTGTTTTCAATCTGTTTCTTTGTTTTTGCGTCTATCTCATCTACGCTGTTACAAAACTTATACAACTGAAATAATTTATTTGCCCTGGCGGGGAAAAATACCCCTTTTTTCAGTACCTGCACCTTTGCCCCTAACTCAAACATATCTCCAGCCGGTGCAAATTCAGTATCCTGAATATTCATATCAGCCAGCAAGTCTTTCACCTGATCGCTGATTCCTGCCTCAACAGTGCATTGGTTTATAGAACCGGTAACCACATAATCAACCCCCATCATAAAAGCAGCAAGAATTGCATGTGGTGTTCCCAGCCCACCAGCAGCCCCAACACGTATTTCTTCGGGATATCCGTGCTGTTCCATCGCTCCATCTCTCATCGTCATAATAGCAGGGATCAATGCATAAGCAACACCATTATCAGTATGCCCGCCGGAATTGGCTTCTGCGGTAATATCAGAGGCCATGGGGATTTTAGCAGATAATTCAGCTTCTTGTTTGGTTATCTTACCGGATTGTACAAGTATTTTTACTAATTTTTCAGGTGGAGGACTTAAGAACTGTACGGCAACTTCCGGACGTGACAGCTTGGCAATTATTTTATTAGGTACTGTTATGCTCCCATCTTCATTTTGTCTGGTACCTTTTACACGATAGTAGACAAGATGTTCGGTAACTTGAAGGTAAGCGGCCGCCTCAATTATAGTAATGCCATGCTTAAGATAGAGATCAACCGTCTGCTCCTCAAGCCTGGGGCTTACAAGATTACATAAAAGGTTCATGCCAAAAGGTTCACCATTCGGCAGGTTTTCTTTTATCGCCAAGATAGCAGTTTGTATCTGGTCTAACTGGCATCCCCCGGTGCCGTAAAATCCCAGGATCCCAGCTTTTGCGGCTGCTGTAATCATTTCTACCGAAGAGATGCCCCGCACCATTCCGCCTACCACATAGGCAAATTTCAGGTTGTGCTCTTTTATGAACCTTTGACTACCCAAGCCCTCCGGAGATAACAATGTTAGTTGTTTTGCAAGCCCTTTGAGCTTATCATTCTGGAGAGTGATCATTTCAGCAATATTCATGATTTTTATTATTTAATCTGTGCTATCAGTCTGGATAATACATTACCAGGGCCTGTTTCTTCAAACTCCGGTGCAGTCTGCTGCTTTAGATATTGAATAGATTCTACCCAACGTACCGGGTTGCTGATTTGCTGAATCATGTTATTCATTATTTCATCGTTTTGGTAAGGTTTAGCAGTGTAGTTGGCAATGACTGGAATTTCCAATGGTTTAAATTCAATTTGTCTCAGGAAATCGGCAAACTCATTTTGTGCTGCTTGCATGTAACGTGAATGAAAAGCCCCACTCACTTTTAATGGAATAAACATTCTAGCTCCTGCATTTTCAAAAACAGTCTTAACACTATCAATATCCTCTTTAAGCCCTGATATAACAGTCTGTGTTGGAGAGTTATAATTAGCAACATCAATTTCGTCAAATCCTGAACCTTCTAAAACCTGCTTAATTCTATCCGATTCCATACCTATAACGGCAGCCATCCCTCCTCCACTCGCTTTTACCATAATTTGCCCTCTTCTTTGTACTATTTTTAAACCTGTAACAAAGTCAAATACTCCAGCAGCAAAAAGGGCATCATACTCACCAAGGCTATGCCCGGCAGCAAAATCAGGACGTAAACTGGCTTGCTCCGTTTTACTCAAATATGTAAGTGCATTTACAATATACAAAGCCGGTTGTGTATAATCTGTTTGGCCCATTTTTTTTTCAGGGTCCTCAAGGCAAAGATCCTTTATTGAGTACCCCAACACATCATCGGCCTGTTTCACTAATTCAGGAAATTGATCAAACAAATCGCCTCCCATACCAACAGACTGAGACCCTTGACCAGGAAAGACATATATCTTCGTCATACTCCACCCCCCCCTACTAAATGTTCAAATTAGCCACCACTCCAGCTTATCTATTTATTCAAGCAGAAGACCCCAAATTCAGATGCTTAAGTAGCCGTATATTATACGCTAAATTACACAATATAGTAAAATAGATTATATTAATACAGATAGAAAGTCAGAAATTTATAATCTCTCAGATTTTCTGTATAACTTTACACTGAATTTTTTTTGAAGAGGTGGCGGATTCAACCTCATTTTTGTAGACCACTCTTATTAAGTAATATCCATCACAAGGAACAGTTTGACTCAGATAACCTGTTTGATCAATCCTAATCCAAAATACCGGAAAACTGCATGTATTATAATAAGCGAGGTAGATATATGCTCTATCTAATACATCTGCCTCAAAATCTACATGGAGAGAGTTCCCTTTTGTCAGACAACCGTATTCAAATAACGTCTCAGGGTTTCCAACTGGTAAAAATTCGCTCGTAACAAGAGAGGCCGAAAAAAACTTGTTCCATCTTAGCATGTGGAACATGTAATAGTGCAGACAGTAATAAAAAAAACCACGTTTGTTTTCTATTTGTTTTAAATATGTCTGGTACTCTTGCATTTCATTATTCATTGAACGGCAAGAAACTCTTTCAATATTGTCCACTCTGACCGCTGGAAATTTTACATCATGACTGCAATTATAATAACGTAAACCAATACTATACAGGCCCTCTTCCAGATTTACCTTCTGCCATTCTGTTCCTTCTGCCGTATTCATAGAACCGACATAAGCAACAGTCTGATGGCATTCATTGTAAATAACTAACGTCCACTGTTTTGCCGACCGATTGGCAGCTTCTATTTGTATATCAATACTTGACTCAACCTTTAACGACCCGCCTAAAACACCGATAACGGCACTACAGTTCCATCGTGGTCCGGTAACCATGATGTATACCAGACCCATAGGTTGTTTCAATGCTTCGGACAATCCCAACCAATGTACAGGTTCACCTAAGCTGGACCGACGTCTGACCTCTTTTCTTACAACTTTCTGTAAGCAGAATCTGACAATCCGATAGAAAAAAAATGATAAAACAGACAACGGTAATCGCCATACGAGACAAATACTTTCCAAATCTTGCTCCTACCAAACGTAAATATTTCCTATGTATCAAATCAGGCCTTCAACGACTTTTTTGCTAATATGCAACCCTATAGTTTCAAAAACTTTAAAATTCCTAAACATGTACTCAACCAGGTAATTCATGTGGCTACGATGACCACTTATCAAGGATTATGCTTTTTGTGACTATCGAAACTATCTTTAATTATCAGCTTTGTCATCTGCATCCATTCGCTGACTAATTTTTTTATTGTAATGTGCCGATATTTATTCCTGGAATATCTAGCAATCAATACAAGATGATCTTTTCTCATTCTTACTATCAAATCCAATAAATAAAGACGATCATGGCCAGGTGATTCAAAAATATGGGTTTCAACATTTTTAATATTCGAAGTATTGATCTCAGGCTGATAATTCAAGCGAACAGGCCCAATCTCATGAGCATAAGGCAGCAATCCCTGGTTCGAAAGGATTTCATAGGTCACACCTCCCATCGGTATTTGCCGATATTTTTCCTTAAAATCCTGAATAAGCCCCCTAACCGATGTTTCTTGTTCAAACGCTAAAGAGATAGGAACATCTCCGGCAAACCATCCCATAGCATTATGATATTGTCCATTCAAGCCTGTGTCTCTGCGGTGGAGACGATGAGTAATTACGAGCTTTTTCTGTTTCGACCACTTAGACAGACAGTGATATAGCCCCACAGACAGATAATCAAAAAAACTACTTTTTTGCCTTGAATCCTCGACACCTAATTCAGCAAATGAATATCTGGCGCTATATTCTTTCTCTGAAGCAATATTATTAGGCCCATTGTTAAAATCAACGGGGAATTTCCTCTGTATACCTTCTATTCGTTTACTCCAAAACTTTTCATGGTCTACAATTACTCCATTTCTCTCTAACTGGAATAGTTCATCAACATATTTTGCATATTGACGATCTATCTCTCCAATATTCATTTCAGGATTTTGATAGAATTCAAATAACTCTTTACGCACTAACTCAATGGACGCACCATCGGCTATTAGATGATGTATGACAAAAATAACCTGATATTGCCCCTCCCCCAATGCAGCAACTCCACACGATAATAAAGGCGCAGTATGGATCTTTAACATTCTATTCAATTTCCGTTCAATATCTTTGAACCGTTTCCGCTTCGCATTATCATCAAGGTTTGATACGTCTTCGTAAATAACAGAAGGTTCCGTGTTTTCCTGTTCATACTGTGTCCATTTTCCCTTCTCCAATAAGAAAGTATTTCGTAAGACTGCATGTTTGTTAACAACCCTCTGAAGGCTGTCTTTAAATCGCCCAATTTCAAACCCTTCATTAAAATGTGTTTTATAGCTTTGTACGATATACCAGACCGGGTCTGGACCAAAACGGTCCAGAAATGATGTCTGCGATGGGGAAAGTCTTATACCTTTTGAAGTATTAATTTTATAATTTAATTCTTCAGCTAGCCGAATTGTTTGAGGACTAAGCTGGTTTGATTTATCTAAATGTTTCTCCCAAATATTTGCAAATTTTGACTCAATCTTACGGTGCTTTGTAAAATTAGGGTCTCCTATTTGAATTGAAACTCCGTGAATGCCTTTTGTCATCTTATTCCCATCATATGGAGACAACATCGACTTTTCAAATTCTATATTCAAATAAGAACACAAGGATTTCATGGTCTTTTCAGGATTTCTGACAAGATCTTCATAACGTATTTCTGCCCATCTGTTTTGAGGTTTTGTTGATAGAAAAGACCGTATATTTGCATTCATCTCTCTCCACATCTTTTCCGAGAACAACCAGGGATCCTCTTTAATACCTAACATTTTATCAAACCGATTACGCACAAACGATTCCATAACCGCAAGAGGATGACGTACCAGATAGATGTAAAAAGGATTTTGACTAATCTCTTCTGCTCTTTCCAGTATTGACTTATCCATTGCATAAGAAGGAGATTTGTCCACAACATAACGGTCACCTGCAAGTTTTTGCAGGTATTGGTAACTTTCTGAAATAGTCAGGTTTTTCGTTTCTAACTCCTGCATTCTCTCCTTTGCCTTTTCTAAAGACAACCCTTCTAAATCCTTAATCGCCTCAATGAACCCTTCTCTGAAATATATTTGATTGCTTTTAGTCAGCAAACCTTTCCTTTTTTCCAATGTATCAAATGGCAAGAGATACAATTCCGGAGGAGCAAATAGTTTTGAATGCCCCATCATCATTACCCGTAGTAAGGTAGATCCGGATCTAGGAGTACTTAATATGTATATGAGAGGTTTTTCACGCTTTGCCCCATTGTCATTTGCTTTTTCCTGAATAGTTACAGGTTGTAATTGTGTCAGTTCCTTTTCCAGATAGCTTGTTAACTTTTCAATAGTATTATATTCCAGTAATTCTCGTGGATATAGTTTCAATCCGTAATATGACTCTATTTCCTGCACAATCTGCATTCCAAGGATAGAATCTATTCCCAGATCATGCAGATCTGCATCAGGATCAATCCTATCCATGTCAATATTCATAATTCCAGAGATAGTTTTCAGTAAAAACATACTGATATCTTCTTTCTTACCAGCCACGACATTCAACGTTTTCTCATTTTCACATTTTAAATCCCGGGCAACAGCGACCGTATCAGAGGTGATAATATTTTTTTCCGTATGCTGCACCTGTAGTAACTTATCTACCTTGTCCTTTTCACCATCAATAACAATAACTTGTGGTTGTTCTGAGACTAATGCGCTCTCAAATGCCTTTACCCCTTGTGCACTGTTTAGCACTCTTATCCCATATGAATTGAGCATCATCTGTTCTGCTTCAACGCTCAAAGCCATTCCACCCTCTTTCCATAACGGCCAATTGATAGATAGACTAATCCCCTTCCTCTTACCTTCTGCCCTTAATAACTCCCTCGTCTCCACATAACTATCCATAAAGCTATTTCCGCTTGAATAATCACACTGCCCTATGTTCCCTATTACTGAAGAAAGTGAAGAAAATAATACAAAGAAATCTAAATCTTCGTCCTTTGTCACTTGATCAAGGTTTAGCAATCCATAAAGCTTCGGACTAATGACATTCTCAAACGAATCTCGCTCTTTCTTTATAATTAATGTGTCATCAATTACCCCGGCACTGTGTATTACCCCATCAAGTTTCTTGAATCTTTCCCTGGTGGCCCTAATGACTCTTTCCATATCATCCGACTTGCATATATCTGATTGTACATATATAACTTCTCCTCCTGATTTCTCTATCTCTCTTATCTTCTCCTGCTTCTCTTTACTAAGATGGGACCTTCCGGTTAAGACTAACCTGGCTTGATATCTATCACCCAAATATTTTGCAAAGATTAAGCCAATGCCTCCGGTCCCGCCAGTGATCAAATACACACCTTTTTCTCTGAGAGGAATTTGTTTATCTCCTATATCTTCTTTGATATCTAATTCTGAAACCCTCCTGACAAATCGTTTATTATTCTTGTATAATATTTCGGTTTGGTCATTATTCTCAACAGAATGCAACTCCCTGATTGCAATATTTAATACTTCTGTATCCGTCTCCTTACGATCAACCTGGATTACTTTGAAATCATACCCCGGATGTTCCAGCTTTATTGTTTTCGCATATCCGGATACGGCAGCATCCTGTGGCTGGGTAATCTTTTTGGAACGGTGAAATAGATATAATACTCTTAATCCTTTCTCGAATTTAAGTCCAATAATCGCCTTGCTGAGATAAAATATTGAAAATAGACCTCTGTTAAGATCCTCTTTTATATCATCTTTGCATAATTCAGAAATGTCTACTGATAAATAGTTCCATAGATGAATAATACTGACTGGGCCGGGTTTTTGGCAACACGTCTCTTCCAACAATCTCAGATAATCTCCCTGATTTTCAGGATTTATTTGATATTCAGTTTCAGAAAGCCTACTAAACCGGGGACCCGGACTTACATAAACCGCATCTTCCAAACTATCTATTTCATTTGTAACAGGTCCTGCATTATGGACACTCTCCTCTCCCTTCTGAAAAATGAGAACACTACCTGTTTCTCTTTTAACTTCAGACCCTGTAAGATTTAATCTCTTCCATATTGGCTGGTAATATAAAATATTTCCATAACCGCTATTAAGTGGGACCGTATCGACTGTATCCTTAACTGATGATACCCAATATCTCTCCCTCTCAAAAGGATAAGTTGGCAAAGATATTCTTTTCGCGGGATTATCACTATAAAGAAGGTCCCATTCAATATTAATCCCTGCCAACCACAGCCTTGCAATCTTAGTTAATTTTCTATTACTAACTACAAAATTAACATATTCCACGTCCTCTTCATCATTATCAAGAATGATCGACCGTTCTCCGTTAGTTTTAATATTTCCGCTATAAAGACCTTGAATGCTATCTCTTCCATCCAGATAATCATCCAACATTTGTATCAACCCACTCTCATCTTTAACTATCATTGCAAGACGCTCTTCATAATTTTCTCTTCCTATCTGAAGAGTATATGCAATATCTCTAAGGGCTGGCAGATTTTCAACGTCAGTCAATTTATTCTCACCATGTCTGCCTCTATTTTGCTCATTTTCCTTAATATTATTAATCAAAAAAAACTTTAATCTCTTTGCATACTCTTTCACCTGCCCATCGCTTTTGGCGGAAAGTACTATTAAAGATCCTTCATCAGGTTTATTTAAATTAATAGATGTCGCCCTCTCCCTACTATCTTCATATTCCTCAAGAACAATATGTGCATTTGCACCTCCAAAACCAAAAGAACTTACTCCGGCCCGTCTTGGTATGGGCTTATTATCCACGTCCCTCAAATTTGACCATTCCAATGTCTTGTCTACTAAATAAAAAGGGCTTTCTTTGATGTCTATATAAGGGTTTATCTCCTTAACATTAATTGATGCAGGTATCCTTTTATGTTTCATTGAAAGTAATATCTTAATAACCCCCGCTATACCCGCCGCAGTCTCAAGATGTCCAATATTAGACTTAACTGATCCCAGTCCACAATAATTACTCTTTTTCCGGACCTTATCAGATCTTGAATATAATTCGGCAAACGCTTTCTTAAGGCCATTTACCTCAACAGGATCACCAAGTTCAGTACCTGTGCCATGCGCTTCAATGTAAGATACTGTATCCGGTAATATACCCGCTCTCTCATAGGCCGTTACAAGTAGATCTGCCTGTGCCCTGGGGTTAGGCGCCGTCAGTGAATTCGCCCTTCCGCCATGGTTCTCTGAAGTACCTCTGATCACACCGTATATGTGGTCGCCATCCGTTATCGCCTTGTCAAGGGGCTTTAAAAGTATCGCCCCTACTCCCTCTCCCCTTACATAACCATTAGCGCCCTTACTAAAAGTCTTGCATCTACCGTCCGGCGCCAGCATGCCGGCCTTACCAAATGATATAAACAACTCGGGTGACAGCAGCGCGTTCACTCCACCCGCAATAGCAAGATCACAATCACCCGTCTGCATCGATTGTACCGCCCTGTGTATCGACACCAGCGAACTCGAACACGCCGTGTCTATCGGCTCGCTC